>NZ_JABCQB010000007.1:0-185873 GCF_015244525.1 Gluconobacter sp. R75690
CAAAAAATCCCCAACATCATCACACACCACCGCGGGGTGGAGCAGCCCGGTAGCTCGTCAGGCTCATAACCTGAAGGCCGCAGGTTCAAATCCTGCCCCCGCAACCACTGAATAAGTCCTTGATCGGACACAATAAACCCGCCCCTCAAAGGCGGGTTTTTTTTGTTGCCAAGCACCAGGAACATAAAAATCAATCGCTGAAAATAATAGTCTTGCTGCCATTCAGGATTGTGCGCCGCTCAATGTGATAGCGCACCGCACTGGCCAGTACGCGACGTTCTATATCCCGACCTTTGCGAATAAGATCTTCAGGAGAGTCCGCATGGGAGATGCGTTCGACATCCTGTTCAATAATTGGTCCCTCATCCAGATCGCTCGTGACATAATGAGCCGTAGCACCAATCAGTTTTACACCCCGGGCGAAAGCCTGATGATAAGGTCGTGCTCCCTTGAAGCCAGGCAGGAAAGAATGGTGGATATTGATGCAACGTCCAGCCAGTTTCTGTGAAAATTCATTTGAAAGAATCTGCATGTATCGTGCCAAAATAATGAGTTCAGCCCCGCTATCCTGAAAAATCTCCCAGATCCGCGCTTCCTGCATGGCCTTCGTATTTTTCGTAATCGGCAGATAGTGAAAGGGAATTCCGTAAAAATCGGTGTCGGCATAAGTGGCAGCGGGATGATTGGCAATGATCCCGACCGGCTCGATGGGAAGTTCACCAATACGCCAGCGATACAGCAGATCAACCAGACAGTGATCAAATTTCGAGACCAGCAGAAGGACTTTATGAGGCTTGCTCATGTCGGTCAGGGACCACGTCATCTCGAGATGAGAGGCTGCTTCTGCCAGTGTTTTTTCAAGCTTCTGGGAAATTAAATCCGAATGAGCAATATCAAAGACAATGCGCATGAAGAACTGATGCACATCCGTATAATCAAACTGCTGCGCTTCGGTAATATTTGCGCCAAGCTCATAGAGCCTTGCACTGATCATGGCGACGATGCCAGGACGGTTAGGGCAGCTCAGCGTCAATGCAAACGTGAAATGGGACGCAGATAAACGGATCATCTTACACTCGTTCAGAATTCTGGACGCCGCCGTTCATGGCGACATAAATATCGTCGAACAGGCTTTGCGCGAGACTGCGGAAAACCATGAATTCGTAATGCAGGCGGGACTCCCGGCAGATCAGAACGACCGGGATATGTCCCGCAAGCGTCAGAGCGACGCGCCCTTTCTTAAAAACAGAAGGGTGAAAATCTACGGGTACAAGTTTTGTCGCAATGGCGGAGGCGCCCGGTCCAGAGAGCAATAGTGTGACCCGACTGTCAGTCTGATTCGTCACTGCTGCGTGTCCTTCACAGAGCGTTGCCAGATGCGCTGTCAGGCTTCCCCCTTCCGGCCCGCGGCAGAACCATTGATTGTGCCCCGCCCGGAAAGCAGCGTACGCGCCAGAGCCTGTTTCTTCCTGAAAACTGTCAGACAGCATGACCCCCAACGTCTCTCTGACTATGCCAGTGACAGCGTCAAAATGCCCTTTGAAGGGGCCGATGCTCACAATCTCTTGCTCTGGAAGCAGGGCAAGAGTCAGGGTGCCAACCATCACGCGATCCTGCATCACCGGGCGCGCTGGGAGGAGAACATCAGCCATGAAGATGCGTCCCTTCCGGATCGACAAAAACTGGAGAAACAACCCGGGCTTCAGTGACCGTTCCCGCAAGAGGGTTATGAACGGACATGACTTCGCCCAGACGGGCCGGACCGTTCTGTAGGAAGCCCAATCCGATCCATGATCCTACGGTTGGCGACCAGGCTGATGATGCAATCCACCCCTGATCGGACGCGGCGGTTGCTTCTGCGCCCTTGGGCAGAAGATGCGCGCCTGAAACCAGCGGAGCATCAGGCAGAAGTGGCTGTAACCCAACAAGCGTAGCGCGCGCAGGATCGGTCAATGCCTCACGCTGCGCCATGCGACGCCCAATGAAATCCTTTTTTGTAGAGAGCATGCGCCCCATTCCCAAATCATGAGCGGTGGTCTGTCCGTTCAACTCCGGACCTGCGGGATGACCTTTTTCAATACGCATCACCCCCAGAGCTTCCGTGCCGTAAGGTGCAATGCCGTAAGGTGCCCCCACGTGCATCAACTGACGCGCCAGAGCATCTCCATATCGGGCGGGAACAGCGATTTCGTAAGCCAGTTCGCCAGAAAACGACAACCGGAACAGGCGCGCATTTACTCCGCCGCAAACAGTGACTTCCGCCGCCGCCATATAGCCGAATGCCTCGTTCGAGAGGTCAAACTCCGGATCAACGATCTGCCGGATCACATCGCGCGACCTTGGCCCCGCAACCGCGATCTGTGCCCACTCCTCTGTGACGGAGATGAACTGGACATCCAGCTCCGGCCAGAGGCACTGATGACAGAACTCCAGATGCTGCATGACGCCGGCCGCCTTTACGGTGGTGGTCGTCATGACGTAATGGTTTTCGCTGAGACGCGCCGTTGTCCCATCGTCGAATACAAAGCCATCTTCGCGAAGCATCAGCCCGTAGCGCGCCCGCCCGACAGGCAGCTTCTGCCAGGCATTGACGTACAGACGATCCAGAAACGTCCTGACATCCGGCCCCTGAAGATCGATTTTCCCCAGAGTGGTCACATCGCAGAACCCAACCCCGTTCCGGACCGTCTGCACTTCGCGATTGACGGTCTCGAGCCAGTGGGTTTCTCCAGCGCGTGGATACCATTGCGCGCGTCGCCACATCCCGTTGTCTGTAAAAACGGCCCCCTGTTCTTCCGCCCAGCGATGGGTCGGGGGAAGACGGTGCGGCTTGAAATGTTTCCCCCGATGAGCTCCGGCCAATGCCCCCAGTGCAACAGGCTGCACAGGAGGGCGGATCAACGTCGTCCCAGTCTGCGGAATGGTCCGCCCAGTGATTCCCGCCAGCAGAGCGAGCGCGTTGACATTGGCCGTCTTGCCCTGATCGGTCGCCATGCCAAGCGTCGTATAACGCTTGAGATGCTCAACCGACTGAAATCCTTCTTGCGCTGCCAGCCTGACGTCCTTGGCCGTGACATCATTCTGGAAATCAACAAAAGCCTTGCCCGCCCGCCGCATGTTTTCAGCATCCAGACCGTGCCAGACAGGTGTGATGTCGTAAGTCTCGTCCACCACGCTCGGGGAGGTCAACGTCTGTTCCCGTTCGTCCCCGCAGCCAGTTTTCCCGGCAGCTGCCAGATAACCCGCAGCCAGACCGCTTTCAAATGCACCCCGGTTTGTCATCACACCTGACGCCACCCCGGCAACATGCAGATCCTGATCGGTAGCATTCGGAGCTGGTACAAAAGCCGCGATATTGTCCCGGTAAACGGGGCGCGTACCATGATGGGTCGTAAGGGCGATATCTGGTGACCACCCGCCCGAAACAGCAATAAGATCGCATCCCAGACGGTGCTCTTTGCCGTAATTGTCCCGAATGACAGCCGCCGTTACACCCAGTCGTCCGAATGTATTGGCAATTGTCGCATTGGCGAAAAGCTTCGCTCCGGTCATGCTCGCCAGATCCTGCGCCGCCTTTGATGGATGAGCACCAGCCTCCACAATAGCCACAACACGCGCACCAGCCCGCTGCAGATCTGCGACAGTCCGCAAACCGTCATTGTTATTGGTGTAAACAATGACCCGACGGCCCGGAACCACACCGAAGCGATTGATATAGGTCCGCACACTCGCCGCGAGCATGATACCGGGCCGGTCATTGTTCGGGAAAACGATCGGCCGCTCGATTCCGCCTGTCGCAAGCACGCATTGTTTTGCCACCACACGCCAGAGCCGTTGACGTGGCTGTCCGTCCTGCGGCGTCGCCAGATGATCGGAAACACGCTCAAGCACGCCATATGTGCCGCCGTCATACCGGGCAAAAACGCAGCTCCGGGTCATGATCCGCACATTGGGCATCTCTGAGAGACGCCGTTCCGCATCCAGTGCCCACATCCAGCCCGGACGGCCATCAATCAGGGTCGCATCACAGCGCAAACGTCCCCCCGCAAGAGCATCCTGTTCACAGAGAATGACCTGAACGCCGCTTTGCGCAGCCGCCAAGGCAGCGGAAAGGCCTGCTGGCCCCGCGCCCACAACCAGCACGTCGCAGAAAGCATTGCTCTTCTCATACCGATCGGGATCAGCCTCCTTGGCCGCACGCCCCAGTCCGGCCGTGCGACGGATAATCGGCTCGTAAACTTTTTCCCAGAACGATGCCGGCCACATGAAGGTCTTGTAGTAAAACCCCGCCGTGAAAATGGGTGAAAACAGCCCGTTCACCCCCAGGGCATCCACGGCAAGACTTGGCCAGCGGTTCTGGCTGGAGGCAACCAGCCCGTCGAAAAGCTCTGCCACGGTTGCGCGCGTATTGGGTTCGCGCCACGGACCCTGCCGCAGTTCTACAAGAGCATTCGGCTCTTCCGGCCCCGCGGAAAGAAGCCCGCGCGGACGGTGATATTTGAACGACCGACCCACAAGACGCACGCCGTTGGCCAGCAGGGCAGAAGCCAGCGTATCGCCCGGATGGCCGACATAGGATTTCCCATCAAAGGTAAATCTGATGTGCCGGTCCGTATCGACACCGTTGCCGCCGCCATGACGAAATGCCCGGCCACCAGCCTGTGCCAGACCGCGAAACATGGATCCGCTCATGGAGCATCCTCCACAGAAACCGCATTCACGCTGTGAACGGCGTGCGTAAGGGTGTTGCGCTCCACCACCAGCCAGGCCCTGCAGCCTGAGCCGTGGTACCAGAGCTCTTTATGCGCTCCGCAGGGATTGTCCCGCAGATACACATACGCGATCCAGTCTTCCTCCGGAGCCTCCAGGGAGGGCCGACGGACAGTGGCATCGCCGCGATAGGAAAATTCTTCCAGCCCGCGCGGGCCACAATAAGGACAAGTCAGACGCATGGCAGGACCCTCAATGCAGATTGGGTTGTGCGCCCATGCCTTTTTCGTCGATGACGGCGCCTTTTCCGAACCGGTCGAGACGATAGGCCGTTGCGACGTCATGAGGCTCATCACGAGCCAGTAGATGGGCAAAACAGAGGCCGGACGCAGGTGTGGCCTTGAAGCCGCCGTAACACCACCCCGCATTCAGATAGAGCCCGCCTACGGACGTCCGATCAATAATCGGGCTCCCATCCATGGACATGTCCATGATCCCGCCCCACTGCCGAAGCAGCCGGACACGCCCGATGCGTGGCATCAGCGCCATGCCCCCCTCAAGCACATCCTCCACAACAGGCAGGTTCCCCCGTTGTGCATAGGAATTGTAGCCGTCGATATCCCCGCCAAAAACAAGGCCACCCTTATCGGACTGGCTGACGTAAAAATGCCCGGCCCCGAAAGTCGCCACACAGTCGATGAACGGCTTCAGTCCTTCGCTCACAAAGGCCTGAAGGACATGACTTTCAATCGGCAGACGCAACCCGGCCATCGCCGCGACCCGTGAGGAGTTTCCCGCACAGGCCAGACCAATTTTTCTGGCGCCCACAAAGCCCCGCGTTGTCTCCAGACCCGTAACGCGCCCGTCATGAACCCGAATGCCCTTAACCTCGCAGTTCTCGATGATATCGACCCCCAGCCGATCGGCCGCACGGGCATAGCCCCACGCCACGGCATCATGACGGACAGTACCGCCACGCCGTTGCAGAAGACCGCCCTGAATGGGGAAGCGCGCATTTTCGAAGTCAAGAAAGGGAAGCTTCGCCCGGACGGCCTCCCGGTTCAGAAGCTCAGCATCCACCCCATTGAGGCGCATGGCATTTCCCCGCCGGATATAGGCATTGCGCTGCGCGTCATTATGGAAAAGATTGAGGACACCGCGCTGGCTGACCATCGCATTGTAATTGATATCCTGCTCGAGCCCTTCCCAGAGCTTCATGGACTGTTCGTAAAACGGAACATTGCCCGGAAGGAGATAATTCGAGCGCACGATCGTCGTGTTGCGACCGACATTACCCCCACCAATCCATCCCTTTTCCACAACCGCGATTTTGGTCAGACCATACCGGCGCGCAAGATAATACGCTGTCGCAAGCCCGTGGCCCCCACCGCCAACGATGACGATGTCATAATCTTTCTGAGGCGCCGCCTTGCGCCACGCCGGTTTCCAGCCGGTATGGCCACGCAGCGTTTCCCGCAGAAGGGAGAAAAATGAATAGCGCTCGCCGGACATATGCACCCTTGCTCCAAGGAATGATGCAAGCATAAGGTGCCCTTTGCGGACACTAATATAATTTTTCCTTATGGTATGGCTGTGGCAATCAATCTCCCGCCTTTCGATGCGAATGCTCTGAGCGTTTTCCTTGCCGTCTGCGAAAAAGGCAGCATGGCGGCCGCCGCACGCAGCCTCGGGATCACGCAACCGGCCGTCTCCCAGACCATAGCGGACTTTGAAAACCGGATCGGTGCCATCTTATTCGATCGAAGTGTCCGTCCCCTCGCCCTGACCGCTGCCGGAACGGTTCTGCGGCAATATGCGGGAAATCTTATTACGGAAATGCACCAGATCGCCTGGCGCATGCAGGAAATGCAAAAAGGCCGGGTCTCGCACCTGCGGATCGGGATTGTCGATTCCCTCTCCAAAGCCATTCTGAAAGACTTTTCCGCCTTCATGCAGGACCGGGTGGAACATCTCGTGGTTTTGGCCGGGCTGACCGAATCCCACGCTGCCGCCCTCCTGACACGCCAGATTGACTTCATTATTGGCGTCGATGATCTCGAGGATGTTCCCGGTCTGGAACGCTGGCCCCTGTTTGAAGAGCCTTATGTCCTCGTCACACCCGCAGGAACCCCGGCCCCTGAAAACCGTGAGGATCTGGAAACCCTCCTGACTGGCATGCCATTTGCGCGTTTTTCGCTCCGTTCCAGATCCGGCTCCGAAATCGAGCGCTTTTTACGCCGCCTGCGGATTGATGCTCCCAAAGGTCAGGAATTCGATCTACCGTCCGGTGTTCTGGCCGCGTGCCGGAATGGAAGTGTCGCCATTTCCACCCCGCTCTGCATGAGCGAAGCAGGCTACGATCCACAAGAAGGACTGACCGTTCATCCCTTGCCGGTCGGAGGGGTGCGCAGACGCCTGACACTCGTCTCGCGCCGACGGGAATTCGGGCGTCTTCCGCTGGACATGGCTGAAATGCTCCGCCAGTCTCTGGTCACGAAAACAGAGCCCATACTCAGAAAACTCTTCAAGACGATCTATCAGAACTGAGCACGTCACGAACAGCTGTCAGCGTTTTTCACCCCTCAGGCAGACAGATTTTTCCCCTGCGTTTCAGGAGCCCAGAACCCGCAGATCATGGCACCTGCGAATAAAAGAACGGCAATCGCTGCCAGACTGGCCGACAGGCCGTATTCTGCGATGGCAGCGGGAAAGGCCATCGTGCTGAGTGTCGCAACAAACCGACTGCTGGAAACCATCAGGCTTACCCCCGTGGCCCGCAGATCCGTCGGGAAAACTTCTGGCGGATAGACATAGGTCAGACAGTCCGCCGCGGTCAGGATAAAGCCAAAAGCCGTCAAAAGCAGAAGCATCATCAGCGGCGGAGGCGCAAACAGGCTGATTATGAAGAGACAGCTCCCCTGAAGAACAAAGCTGCCGACAATCAGCGAACGCCGCCGGAAACGCTCGACAATCCATAACCCTATGACAGAACCGCTCAGCAGCAGCGCATCATAAAACAGTCCGCTCTTGAACGGGTCATGAAGCCCGGCATTTCGCAGAACTTCCGGCAGAAACGCACTCAGGACAAGATAAGGAACATTGTGCAGAACATAGAAAAGCGTCGCCCCGATACTGCGGGGCCACTGCCGCCCGGAGAATAACTGCACCACACGACCCAGGGTGCCTGACCGGCCTGAGGACGGCGTGCCGGAACTCCGGGGCGGCAGTTCAACAGCACCAAAATAGCGATCCGCAATCCTGCGGGCATCGGCAATCCGCCGCTGGGACAGAAGCCACAGAATGGATTCCGGCATCCCGTAGCGCAAAAGCGCGGCACAGAGCGCGGGGAGGGCCGCGCTCATGAAAATGATTGTCCACGTCCCCTGCGGCCAGGCGAGATGCATGACATAACCAATGGCGTAAGCAGATGTATAGCCCCCCACCCAGGCCACACTCAGCCAGCTCATCAGTCTGCCGCGGGACGCCGAGGGAAGGAACTCACTGACATAGAGCTTGCCGGCAACGTAATCGATACCCAGCAGACAGCCGATAATAAAACGCAGAATGAGCAGACTGGTCAGATCTGAAGTGAGCGCATGAAAAAGCGCCAGGAATACAAAAGCCATCATGTCGAACGCGAAAGGAAGCCTGCGCCCGATTTTATCGAGGATCGGGCTGGCAAGCAGGCTTCCAAACAGAAGCCCGGCCAGCGGGGCAGACGCCACCAGACCTGTCTGATGGGGGCTGAGATGTAATGCGGATGTCAGACTGGGAAGGGCAGGGCTGATGGAGCCCAGAACATAACCATCCGTAAAAATGCCGCACGCTCCAGCAATCAGGACCCTGATATGGAACTTCTGAACTGACAGTTCATCAAACAGCATTACATTTTCCCAGGCAGTGGCTACCATTCCAGCTTCACATCGAACGTACTGTCTTGTCACGGGTCTTTCGGACCACGTCTTTCAGGAACATGGAGTTCATCATGAATGAAGTCTCAGCCAACCGCGTCGTCATGATATCCGGCGCCAATCGTGGCATCGGAAAAATTCTTTCCCAACAGTTGCAGCAGGCTGGCTGGCGGATCAGTGCAGGCGTCCGGGATGCATCCTCCATGACGTCTGGCCCGGACATGTTCGTGCACGCATTCGATGCGAAACAGCATCAGGAGAAAGCGTGGGTCGAGGCCACACGCGCCCATTACGGCCGGATCGACGCCGTAATCGCAAATGCCGGCGTCATGATCCCATCGTCAATCATCGATATCAGTGACGAGGATATGGACACGATGCTGACGGTCAATCTGCGCTCGCCAATCCGATTGGTTCAATCCGCATGGCCCTCTCTCAAGTCCTGTCAGCGGGGACGTGTCATCATTCTGGCCTCCCTTTCCGGCAAACGTGTCAAATCCGCCAGTTCGGGTCCCTATGCCATCACCAAACATGCCGCCGTGGCCCTGGCGCATAGTATCAAGAAGACAGGCTGGGCAGACGGCATCAGGGCAACGGCCGTCTGTCCCGGCTTCGTCGCGACCGACATGGCCCGGAGCATTACCTCAAAAGGCGATGCGGAAATGACGCAGCCAGAGGACATCGCACGCATGATTCTGGCTGTTCTGGACCTGCCAAACACCGCCAATGTGGCCGAACTTTCAATCAGTTGCTCGGAAGAAGACCTTTACTGAACACCACCAAAGACAGACCGTTCCATCAAAGCGGTCTGCCTGCCATCGTCATGTCCAGTGCCACTGCGGCAGGTTCCACAGGTTGGAGCGGACATTGACGTTACTTTCATATCCCGCCAGATCATCCTTTACGCCTTCGATATTATTGACCTGATAAAACGGCAGCATGGGCAGATCTTCACGCAGGATTTTCTGGATCTGCCGATAACACTGGATGCGGGCTGCACGATCAAACGTCCTGTTTCCTTCCTGAAACAGTCGGTCAACGGCAGGATTGGCGTACTGGAACACATTCTGTCCCCGCCCACCTTTCGCCGGGGAGGCCGTTGACGTGAAGAAACTGGACGCGTCCGGATCAGACCCGGTCATGTAATCGACGGAAACCAGCGCGCTATCGAACTCGGAATTGACCCAGTAATGCCCCCACATCACGGCAGCCGGACGGTCCTCGATCCGCATGATGATGCCGATATCCGCCAGATACTGCTGAATGATTTCCTGCGCCTGCGTGCGAAGGGCATTGCTTGAGGTCGTTGCATTCGTGAATTCCAGCCGGATGCCATTGCGCGACCGCACCCCGTCATGGTTTTTCCGCCAGCCCGCCTGTTCCAGTTTTTCCGCCGCCGCATCGGGATCGAAGCGGTGTGCGGGCAGATCCGGGTTAAAGAAAGGAGATTCGGCGGGAAGGAAGGATTCCGTTGATATCTCAATGCCCTGAAAAAGGGTCTTGAGCATGGTCTCCTTGTCGATGGCTTCGTAAATCGCCTGCCGGACGGCCAGATCCTGAAAATATGGCCGCCCCATATTGAAAGCGAGCCCCTCCACGAAGGGCTGGGGGGCCTGAATGATGGTCCGTTTCTCAAGTGTTCGGGCCTGCGGATAGCGGTCAGGCAGAATGCCCTGCATGCCCAGATAATCGATTTCGCCGGTCTCGAACTGCGTGAACATCACCGTCAGATCAGGAATGTACCGGATGATCGCTTCCTCGATCTCCGCTTTGGGAAGATGGTAATGCGGGTTGGCCTTCAGGCGGATCTCTTCGGACGGAATCCGCTCCCCCCAGAGGAATGGCCCGGACCCAACGGGCGCGCGCGAAAAGGCGGACGTGTCGCTCCTGTTCTTCAACAGATGCGACGGAACAATCATGGCACTCGCAAGCACGGCATGGAACGGCGCATAGGGCTCGCGCATATGCCAGCTCAGCTCGGAGGAGCCGGTCTTCTCGATATGGTCAATGAGGTCGAAGCCGCTGCGGGTGTAGGCCGGGAATGATGGATCCCGCAGGGTCTGGAGCGTGAACAGCACATCCTCTGCCGTGACCGGCTGTCCGTCATGCCACAGCGCATCGGTCCGAAGCCGGATGCGCCAGGTTCGGCCATCCGGGGAGATATCCCCGTTTTCAAGGGACGGAATGGCCGTGACGAGATCCGGTATGAAGTCGCCTCGGGCATTGATCCGCCACAAGGGGCTGAAAAGATTCATCAGCACCCCGTCATCCACTTCGATATGAGGCAGAAGAGGATGAAAGACGGTCGGCTCCTGAGACAGGCCAACAATGATCTGCTTCTGGCTGGAGGGCGCAGTCCCCGCCGCCGGAGCCGGGGCGTCGGCAGCCACGGCATGTCGGGGAGAAAATGCCCGGCAGGCCACTTCCCCCAGAAATCCCGCGGCAAGGGTCAGGCTCTGGCGGCGGGAGAGCTGAAAGGAGCCTGCCATCCCTCAGAAGCCGCCGATCAGCTGGATGGGCGTGCCGTCCGTAAACCGCGAAAGCCGGAACGGCGTGGGGTCCACAACAGGCGTCGTGCCCGTAACCAGATCGGCCGTGAGCTGGCCGGCGCCGGGCCCAATGCCAAATCCGTGCCCCGAATACCCGGTGGAAATGGTCAGGCCGGGCACGGAAGAAAGCGTATCAATGACTGGCACGGCATCGGGAACAACATCGATCATGCCGCCCCAGTGCTGCAGAACCGGAATATGCCCGACCGACGGAAAGAAAGCCTCCAGCTTCGCCACCATGGAGCGTGTCAGCTTGACGTTGGGTTTGGGGTCAAGGGTCCGGGTCTTTTCGAACGCCGTGGGCATGTCGAGGTCCCACCGCGTCGGCGTCAGAAGCTCCGTCAGGAACCGGTTGTCGAGGCGTGGGGAAACGGCTTTGCGCTCAGCGCGGAAGGCCGGGAGATATTGCAGCCCGAGTTTGAACATATCCGGCACGATCGGCACGCTCAGCCCGACGCTGGGCGCAATATTGTAACCTCCGTCATCACGCTTGCGGAAAGCAACGGAGCCCAGATAGGCCGAAACATCCGGAAGTCCCTGCACCGGAGCCGTCCGGCAGACCGAGGAGAGGACTTTCATCTGCGGCAGGGAAACTCCCAGATTGCCGCAGAAAAGCCGGGACCAGGCCCCGCCTGCAACAACAACCTGGCTCGTGCGGATATAGCCCAACTCCGTCACCACGCCGCAGATGCGTCCGCCTTCCCTGTCAATGCCGCGCACCGCGCAGTTCTGCACGATGCTCGCGCCCATCTCCCGCGCCGCCAGCGCAATGACCGGGGCCGCGCGCTGCGGCTCGGCCCGGCCGTCTGTCGGGTTGTAGAGGGCCGACCTGAACGTCCCGACCAGACCCGGGAGAATGCTGTTGATCTCGTGCCCGGTCACAACCCGGCTGCCAATCTGGTAGGGCTGGGCATCGGCAACGAATTTTTCATGACGGGCCTGATCCGCCGCCGTCTTCGCAACCGACAGCACGCCACAGGCCGTAAATCCGGTGTCGATCTTCCGGTCGGAAAACTCCTTCCACAGCCGGAAGCTCTCCATCATCAGCGGCAGTTCACGGGGATCACGCCCATTGCGGCGGACCCACCCCCAGTTGCGGCTGGACTGCTCTCCGCCGACATGCCCCTTCTCGCACAGGACCACCGAGATGCCCCGCTTGGCGAGGGCATAGGCCGTGCTGACCCCCACAATCCCGCCGCCGACAATGACGACATCCGCGCTCTCGGGAGGAAGTTGATCGGTTGCGATGGATTTGACTTCAGGTCCCATAACACTTGTCCTTTGTTGTCATGAACATTCAAACACCGCTCAGTTGCAGCTCTGTCCGAAGACAGGCCGACTGATGCGCCGGGCCGACCTCGCTGAGGTCCGGCTGCCTGCTGAGACATTCGGACGTCATATGAGAGCAGAGGGGGGCGAAGACGCATCCCCCCGATGCCTGTGAAAACTGTGAAGGTGCTGGCTCCGGAGGCAGCGGAGCTCCATGCCGGGGCGCCGCTGCCAGCAGTTGCGCCGTATAGGGATGACGCGGCCGCCGGAAGAGATCTGCCGTTCTGGCCACCTCCACCAGCACCCCGCGATACATCACGCCCACCCGGTCAGAAACAACGCCGACAACCGCCAGATCATGCCCGATAAACAGGATGGAAAGTCCCAGCTGATCCCGCAGATCCACAAACAGATTGACCACCTGCGCCTGAACACAGACGTCCAGAGCAGACACGGCTTCGTCCGCCACTAGCAGTTCCGGCTGCATCAGCAGCGCGCGCGCAATGCTTAGCCGCTGTCTCTGCCCCCCCGAAAACATGGCCGGCGTGCGGTTCAGGATATCAGGCGACATCCCCACGAGCGCCAGCGTTTCGAGAATGTCCTGATCACTGTCGATCCCGCGCAGCGCCAGAGGCGTCCTGAGAATGCGATGGATTGTCTGACGCGGATTGAGTGACGCCGAAGGGTCCTGAAAAATCAGCTGCATCTTGCGCCGCACAGCCCGCAGTCGCGCCTGCGAATACGTCGTGATATCCGTCCCCGACAGGACAACCTGACCTGACGTCGCGTCCAGAAGACGCATCGCCATGCGCCCCACGGTCGTTTTTCCTGACCCGGACTCTCCCACCAGCCCCAGGATCTCACCGCGTCCCACATCGAAGGAAACATTCCGGACGGCCCGTGTTTCCTTCACCGTGCCGAAAAGGCCACTCCGCTGGACATAGGTTTTGGAAAGGTCCCGGACGCTCAGAACTGCGGTATTCATGGCGCAAGTTCCTCCCACCGTGCACAGCGGACGGTATGGTGAGCCTCTCCACTCGCCGCGATGGAGACAAGGGGCGGCATGGAGGCGAGACAGGGCGTTTCCCGCACATCCTCACAACGCGAGGCAAAGCGGCAGGCCGTTCCTCTCTGCCCGGGGGAAGGAACCTGTCCACGCGGCGCCTCGAGATGGCCGTACCCCGCCAGCACAGCCTCAAGCCGTGGTGCCGCGGAGAGGAGCGCCCGGCTGTAGGGCATGGCAGGTTGCCGGAAAAATATGTCTGCCGGAGCATCTTCCACCACCTGACCGGCATAAAGAACGATCACCCGATCGGCGATGGCGGATGCGACGGCAAGGTTATGCGTGATGAAGACCATGGCCATCCCCGTCTGGTCCCGCAGCCCCTTCAGAAGGCGCAGAACCTGAGCCTGCACGGTGACGTCCAGCGCCGTCGTCGGTTCGTCCGCGAAAAGCAGATCAGGCTCTGCCGCAATGGCGAGCGCAATCATGACCCGCTGTCTCATCCCGCCAGAAAGCCGCTGGGGAAGTAGCGCCAGGCACCCTTCCGGATCCACAATCCCGACCTGCTCCAGCAGAGCAATCGACCGGCTGTGCAGAGCCGCTCCAGTCAGACGGGTATGGGCTTTCAGAACCTCCCGGATCTGGCCGCCGATTGTCTGAAGAGGATCCAGACTGGAGAGCGGATCCTGGAAAATCATGGAGATCCGCCGCCCCCGCAGGGCACGCAGCCTGCGTGCGGGAAGACCGACCAGTTCAGTGGACGCCTCCTGTTCCTCCGAACCCGACGCCTCCGACAGGCAGGCCGAACCCTGAATGGTTGCGTTTTCCAGCAGGCCCATGACCGCAAGGGAGCCGACACTCTTTCCAGAGCCACTTTCACCAACAAGTGCAACGATTTCGCCCTGTCCGATATCGAACGACAGGTCATCCACGATATCGGGACCACCGAAATTGACGGTGAGGTTGCGAACCGAAAGGAGCGGTGCTGCATGTCTGTCAGTCATGAGCTGCGCCTCGATGGATCAATGGCATCCCGCAGGGCATCTCCAAGCAGATTGAACATGACGACCGTCAGAACAATCACCGCACCGGGGATAATGGCCAGCCAGGGATCGGATTCCAGATATTCCTGCGCGTTGTTCAGCAGGTTTCCCCAGCTCGCATCAGGCGGCTGGATGCCGTAGCCCAGATAACTGACATAGGATTCCAGCAAGATGGCCCTGGCGATATTGAGGGTCGCACTGACGATGATGGCCGGCAGGATGTTGGGGAGGATTTCGCGGAACAGAACCTGCGCATCGCCAGCGCCCATGGCGACGACGGCCGTCACATAATCCTGCCGCCGCACAATCCGCGTCTGGCTCTGGGCAACGCGGGCGACTTCCATCCAGCTCACCAGCGTGATGATGCCGATGATCGTCCCGATGCCAGGATGCAGGACCGCTGCAAGCGTCAGCAGCAGAAAAACAACAGGGAAACACAGCACGGCATCAATCACGGTCGTGATCAGGAAGCGCGCCAGACCTGCATGGTAACCCGCAACGATCCCCACCGTCGTTCCGATCAGGGTGCTGATGGCAGTCGAAATCAGCCCCACCAGAAGCGAAACACGCCCTCCCATCAGCACCCGACTCAGAACATCGCGCCCTATTTCGTCGGTTCCCAGCAGATGCCCGTTTCCAAGAGGGGGCAGGAAACGATGGTAAAGATCAACATGCAGCTCCCCAAACGGCAGAAGCCACGGCCCAATCCCGCACAGCACGATGATGGTGGGAACATAGAGTGTGGGAACCATGCCGCGCGGATGGGCCAGCAGGCGCCGCAGGACGGAAGGCAGCGGCACCGTCATGCCCTCAGCCTCGGATCAGCGACATGATGCAGCAGCTCCGCCAGCGTGCTGCTGACCAGAACGAGAATGGCACTGAACATCAGAATCCCCATGACAACGGGATAGTCGCGGTACTGGAGGCTATCGAGAAACAGACGGCCGATCCCCGGCCAGCTGAAAACCGTCTCCGTCACGAGCGCCCCGCTGAGCAGGGTCGGAAGATAGATCCCCGCAACCGGAATCATCGGAAGCAGCGCCCCCCGCAACAGCCGGTGGACGATGATGCGCCCGGAAGACAGTCCCAGCGCCCGCGCCGTCCGGATATGGTCCTGCTTCAGGATTTCGCCCGCGAATGTCCGCATGTACCGGCTCCAGACCGGGACGGAAACCAGCCCGAGCGTCAGGGCGGGCAGGGCAAGATGCCTGAGATATCCCACAATGGACCGGTCGCCCGGACTGCTGAAGTTTCCGGTTGGAAACCACTGAAGCCGCACGGAAAAGATGTAGATGAACACCAGCCCGAGCCAGAAGGTCGGAAGCGAGAAAAGGATGATGGAGATCACGGACGTCACATCATCCACAGCGCGGCCCGCGCGCAGGGCGCCCATCAGCCCCATGCCCAGCCCCAGACTGAACGAGATCCCCAGTGCAGCCAGACCAAGCTCGATGGTCGCGGTAAGATGTGAGAAAATGATGCCCAGAACCGGTGACTGATCCCGGAACGAGTGTCCCCAGTCGCCCGCCATGATGCCGTGCAGCCAGTGGAGATACTGCCGCCACAGAGGCTGGTCGAGCCCCATGCCATGCGCGATCTGTGCAAGCCGTTCCGCCGTCATGCCGGGGGCAAGCGTGAACTGCGAGAGCGGATCTCCCGGCGCAAGATGAAGGAGCGTAAACCCCGCCATCGAAACCAGCAGCAGCAGCAGGATTTTCACGCCGCCCAGCCGCAGCACATACAGGAGGTTCCCATTACCCATGGAGCGTCACGGGACTGCTGGAAGGGCTGGTCAGATCGGAAAAACGGCTGAATGCAAAAGCCGAAATATCAAGTGGAGAAGCCTGCCCCTGAACAAGCGCGGCCATGATCCTGCCGGTCAGAGGCCCAAGACAGAATCCATGTCCGGAAAACCCCCGCGCCATCACCAGACCGTCCACACCGGGAACATGGTCCAGAACCGGCAGCGCATCAGGTGTCTGATCGACAAGACCGCACCAGTAAGCGTCGATTTCCGCCTCCCGGACCGCCGGGACAACATCACCGAAACTCTGAAGGGTCTCCAGAAGACTGGCGACAGTCGGAGCAATGACAGGCCGCCCGTCTTTTTCCCGCATGAGGCCACCCCAGGATTTGATCCCGCTTGTAAAACGGAACGCCCCGTCCAGTTGCTGCCGCCCGGCACAGGCGGCGTCCGAGTTGCAGGCGCTGGCAACCGACAGAACCTGCGAGAGAAGGGGCGGCAGAGGCCGGGTCCGCACCACCGTCACGTTCTTGACGTCAACCGGAAGAGGACTCCCGAAAGGGGCAAGCAGATCATTTCCGGAAACGCCCGTCGCCAGGACGACGGCGTCTGCCGCAATGGTCCGCGAGGTGGTCCGCACCCCGCAGATGCGGCCGTTCCGGCTTTCGAGGGACAGCACTGCCTCACCGTAAACAGTCTCGACGCCCAGACGCCGGGCAGCGTTGATGAACGCGTTTACCGTTGCATCCGGGTCCGCATGCCCGTCTGTCGGACACCAGGTGGCCCCGGCAATTGCGGGTGAGAGAGCCGGGGCGATATCGCGAACGGATTGCGCACCCGCCAGAACCTCAATGGGCAGCCCAGCTGCTTTACCTTCCTCTGCGATCACCCGCAGGGCCGGAAGGTCTTCGAGGGCCAGCCCAATTCGGAGATTGCCTTTCTGCGTGTAATCTGTGGAGGCTTGGAGTTCCTCGTCCAGACCTTCCCAGATTTTCACGGCTGCCATGGCAAGTGGCAGTTCAGCTGGATGGCGCCCGGATTGTCGGACACCGGCCAGCGTCCATCCGCTGGCCATTGCTGCCGGGCCATATCGATCAACGAGGGTTACGGAACAGCCTGATTTCGCAAGTTCCCAGGCCGTCGCCGCACCACTGATTCCACATCCGATGACAACAACATCAGGCATTCAGCATCTCCAGGTGAGTAAAGACCTTATTTCATGTTGTAATTGACTTGGAAGAAGTAATATCCGCCATTGAACCCAATCTGCTGAACGTCGAAATTATAGCGCTGCACACCAAGATAATTCGTACTCTTCGGTACGATAGGCTGCTTGGCATTGAAAATATTGTTTGCCCCCAGCGAGACCCGCCACTGCGGAGAAATCTGGTAGCCAACAAGGATGTTCGTCTGCTGGTTCGCCCCGTTGTTGAAGGGCAGATAGACAGTGTTGGAATAGGCGTAGGGACCGGTCACATACTGCTGCTGTGAGACTACGTTTCCATAATGGATTTCATGAATGGAAACGGACCATTTGTCCTTGCGCCAGGTGCCGCCAATGATTTCCTTGCTATGAGGCGTATAGCTTGTCAGGAACCCGCGATAGAGCGCGTTCAGCAGGGAGTTCCCGTTTCCATCCGTCGCAGTCCGGGTGATGACGGGGTCGTTGAGATTGATGGCAACGTCCCAATTGACGGTCCCGAACCTTCCGAAAGGCGTTTCGTAATTGGCCGTAATGTCCATGCCGCGTGTGCGCGTATTGGCCGTGTTGGCAAAATACTGCGCTGTCACATCTGCGGGGATCAGCCCGCTGGGCAGCCCAAACCCGCCAGCCTCAAGAGCGTCGATCGCGGTCTGGCCGTTATAGACTCCACCCAGCGTGATCCGGTTGCGTAGGGAAATCTGATAGACATCTACGCTGATATGCATGCGCGGGACCGGATTGATCACGATACCGGCGGAATAGTTCATGGAGCGTTCCGGACGAAGGGGCCGGGAACCCAGAAGTCGCGCGGCTGCGGATGAAACGGGCAGAATCCCAGAAGCGCCGGTTGGGGAAACCCCCATGTCGGAATAATGTTCCTCAGCAAGTGTGGGGGCACGGAAACCGTTGCTGATCGTACCGCGCAGACCGAACATCGGATTGATGTCATAGCGCATCGAGGCCTTGCCGGTCTCGGTGTTTCCAACGTCCGTATAGTGCTCGACACGTCCTGCAAGATCCAGCTGCCAGCCTTTCATCAACTGGGTGGAAAGATCCATATAACCGGCTGTGACATCGCGGAAGTTCTTGGACGCAGACATGGGTGAGAGACCATCATCCGCGGAAGGGCCGCCGCCATAATATGAGGCCGGCTCTCCAGCCCCGACCTCATATGTGTCGTACCGGTACTGGGCGCCAAGAGCGAAATTGAGAGGACCTGCCAGAAGAGGTACATCAAATCCACGGCGGATACCGGCGTCAGTCGTCCATTCCGTATCATTGAAGGTCATCATGGGGGAGAAGCGCGTCGGGGTTTTGCCTGTTGCGGCATAAAGATCGGGATTGACGGTGTCGAACATGCCGACATCTGCAACGTTTCCGCCATATGTCGTGCTGACATCCCAGTCCCATCCGATGAAGCGTCCCTTGAAACCGCCCGTAAAGCTGTAATCGTTCTGCGCAAGGGTGATCTGCGGCGAAAATCCATTGGGATAGACTTCAGGCAGAACCGTGGGCAGACGATAGTTCTGATAGCTTTCTCCGTTGACGTGACCAAAGGACGCGAAAGAGTAAGCCTGGATATTATCGGTGATGTGATAGCCCATATTATAGGAAATCGTTTCGCGCATCTGGCGCGGATTGCCCATGATATGGTTGTCATACGCTCCCGTACGATCATCCATACCGCCACGGTCGGTATGGTCCATGTATTTGTATTCAGCACTCAGATCAAAGAAACCACGACCTTTTCCAAGGTCCGTGCCCCAGTTGAGGGATTCCCCTGAAGTAAAGCCGTCACCCGCATAATAGCCACCATTGATGGCCTGTGCCGTGAGTTCGTGCGCCGAATGCTTGAGAATGATGTTGACGACACCCGCAATCGCATCAGACCCGTACTGGGCCGCCGCACCATCCTGAAGAATTTCAATGTGATCTACCGCCGAGACCGGGATCATATCGATATCAACCGGAACCGAACCCTGCTGCGGCCCGGTATAATCCGTCATCACGGAAGTCGTGTGCCGACGCTTGCCATTGACCAGAACCAGCGTCTGATTGGGCGTCAGGCCACGAAGCTGTATCGCATCCGTCATGTTCGAGTTGCCGATATTCATGTTCGACCGCGTCATGGATGGCGCCATCTGGATCAGCGCGTCCCGTAGATCGGCCTGACCCGTCTGCTGCAACTGCTTCGCAGAAATCACGACGATCGGGCTGACGCTTTTGCGCGCAGTCTGATGCGGGTCCCGTGTGCCGGTCACGATAACCTGTTCATCTTCCTTACTGGCAACCTCGACAGGCCTGCGTGCCGTCTTGATGACAGAACTTTTTGTGGATTTGGTCGCCGTGGTGTCCGTCGCGGCGGCGGCCGCGAAATCGGGCAGGATCCCAGCAAGGCTGGTTACCAGAAGAGCCAGCTTACGTGTTGTAAGAACACGCTTCTTTTCTTCACCAGGACCACAACACACTGACCTCATTGAACTTCCCTTTCGCGGAGTTCCTGATGTCTTCAGGAATTTCTTATAACGTTTCCGATACGACGCTGCTGAAATGCACTGACAAAATCAATTGTCTTGGATTAATCTTCAGAAGAATTCCGAAGGGTGGAACGGCAGATGCGAAACGAATCGAAAAATGCAGTTCGCAAGGCAGCCTGTATTCTGAAAGCGCTCTCTTCATCCGGGATCAATGGAGAAGAGCTGGGTAATCTGGCCGCACTATGTGAACTCCCGAAAGCCACCACGCACAGGCTTCTGGCATCCCTGATGCAGGAACATCTCGTGACGCGCGTGCCACAGACAAGGCGCTATATCCTTGCCCCGGCCGGGCATTTTCACCTTAGCGAATCACAGTTTCGACTGATTCACAGCCGCCGCCTGCGAAGCGTGATCGCCGGCCTGCCTCTCCGGGAAAACGATGCCGCCTTCCTCCTTGCACGGTCGAACGACAGCGCGATCTGCATTGATGCTTATTTTGGAAACGAAATAATACCCTCTTTGACGCAGGGCGTGGGGGGACGGATCCCACTGGGATTTGGACCCGGCGCCACAATGATCCTTGCCGGTTGCACGGACGAAACCATCGACGGTGTTCTTCAGAAAAAAAGACCGAAGCGTCAGTATGAAATCCTGATTGAAAATATCGCCCGCGCAAAAGACTCCGGCTACACGACGGATCAGGGCGCCCTCATAAACGGCGTCGGAGGCGTCGCCGTCTCGATCCCTGAGCAAAACACCGATACAGGTCTGGTTCTGGGCGTGGCGTTCTCCATCAAGGATCACCCTAAGGGCATTTATGACACCCTCGGAAAAATCCTTCTGGACGCTGTGTCCACGACGCAGCCGTAATCATATTCCGGTTATGAGTCCTGCGCCGGATGCGTTAGGATGTCTTCATGCGTTATACACTGCGTCAGTTAGAGTATTTTGTGGCAGCGGGGGAAGCTGGCTCGATCCGGCATGCTTCTGAACGTCTCTCAATCTCCCAGCCTTCCATCTCGACGGCCATTTCCCATCTTGAGCTCGAACTGAACGTCCAGCTCTTTATCCGTCATCACGCACAGGGACTTTCCCTGACCGCTGTCGGCCAGATTCTGATGGAAGAGGCCAAGCGTGTTCTGGGAATGGCCGAAAATCTCTATTCCCTGGCGGCTGAAACAACGGATCAGGTCCGCGGGACGCTCTCGGTCGGCTCAATGGTCACGCTTGCCCCGATGATCATGCCTGAACTGGTTCATAACTTTTGCACGCGGTACCCGGCCACAGAAATCCGGCAGGTGGCCTCCAATCATGAATGGCTGGCTGAAAAACTCAAACAGGCAGAAATCGATATCGCGATTACCTATGATCTGCACCTCCCCCCCGGCATCGAATTCGTACCCCTCGCCAGCCTGCCCCCCCACGTCCTGGTAAGCGAGAATCACCATCTGGCGCAGCGCGTCTCCGTGGATCTGGCCGAGCTCGCGGCCGAACCGATGATCTTTCTGGATCTGCCTCTCAGCAGACAGTATTTCAACGCGCTCTATCATCACGAGGGGCTGCAACCCAACATCTATGCCCGCACCGCTGAGCAGGAAGTGGTGCGCACAATGGTCGCAAACGGATATGGCTATACGCTCGCGAACGTCCGCCCATGTTCGGATATGGCACTCGATGGAAAGAAGGTCGTTCGCGTGAAGCTGTCAGGGGATCACCGTCCGATGGTCATCGGTATGGCAACGTGGCAGGGCGTCCGCAAGTCCCGCCTGCTGGACCTTTTCGTTCACCACTGCCGGTCTTCAATATCGGATAACGCGATCCCCGGTATGAGGCCCCTGACCTGAAGAACAGGATGCCGACTATTCGGCGTAATCAGGCTCTTCCTTGTCGAGGATGAGTTTCATTTCCTCAAAATGCCGGATGGAAAAATCCGTGATTTTCTCCCAGTCCCGCGCCGTTCTCTCAGCAACGTCATCAGACAGGACGGAAAGCTCACGCCCCGTGGAATATGCCGTGACAAGGATCTGACACGCACGTTCAATCGTATACATGTCGTCAAATGCTTCGCCGACTGTCGGTGCGACGACCAGAATGCCATGATTGCCCATCATCAGTCTGGTCTTATCCTTCAGAAGAGAGGCCAGACGGGCACCTTCCGCATCGCTGTCCGCCATGCCGCCATACTGAGTGTCAACGGCAACCCGATTGAAATATCGGGCCGTATTCTGGTCAATCGGCAAAATCGTGGGATCGCGCAGCGTGGAAATCGTCGTGCCGTAAATAGGGTGCAGATGCATGGCGACGTGAGCCGCGGGGTTCAGGCTGTGGATCTGCCCGTGAATCGCCCAGGCCGTGGGATCCAGATCAAGTGCCGCCATGTTTTCCGGATCCTTGGTATCCACCAGAATGAGATCGCTGGCCCGGATGCGCGAAAAATGACGCCATTTCGGATTGATGAGAAAGCGCGATCCGTCCGAAGAAACTGAGGCGCTGAAATGATTCGCGACGGCTTCATGCACGCCAAGCCGGGCCGCAAGACGGAAGGCGGCGGCTAGATCGATCCGGGCTTTTTTCTCGTCATGGGCGGTCATGAAGGCGGTTCCTGAACAAGATAATCTGAAATATCGGGCTGCTTTATCGTTTAAAGATTTGCCGGGGGACAGCAAAGACGGATTTATCAAATGCACCCCCCCGTTTTTCCGATGCAGCACGGTTCAAAACTCTTAGGAAAAGACTAAGCAACGATAATCAATTCGATTGTTTCTCGGGGCATATCGTTTCCATACAACAACGGAGAGGTCTTCCTGAGTCGTGGAAGAATTCTTCTGTCAGTCCAGTAGGAAATGTCCAGCATGACAACGGAAACCGTCGATACCCTCATTATTGGTGCTGGCCAGGCCGGCGTGGCAATGAGCGAACACCTGCGCAAAAGAGGGGTGCCACATCTCGCGGTAGAGCGCGGCAAGATCGCCCAGAGATGGCGCGCCGAGCGGTGGGATTCCCTGGTCGCCAACGGACCTGCCTGGCATGACCGTTTCCCGAACAGGACATTCGAAGCGACGGCCCCCGACGGGTTCGCCCCACGCGCCCAGATCGTCGATTATTTTGAATCCTACGCCAGCCAGATCAACATGCCGATCCGCTGCGGGGTCGAAATCCGCCACCTCGGAAAGGCCGCGGACGGTTCGGGATTTGAAGCGCAAACGGCAGACGGAACCATCAGGGCGAAAAACGTCGTAGTGGCGACAGGACCGTTCCAGAAACCGTCTTTCCCCGATATCATTCCCCAGGATTTCGACGTGCTCCAGATGCACTCGAGCGCTTACAGGAACCCGCAGCAGATTGCCGAAGGCGGCGTTCTGGTCATCGGGGCCGGCTCGTCTGGCGCCCAGATTGCAGACGAACTCCGCGCTTCGGGGCGTGATGTCTGGCTGTCCGTAGGCCCCCATGACCGTCCGCCCCGTCGTTATCGCGGCCGCGATTTCGTATGGTGGCTCGGCGTGCTCGGCCTGTGGGACATGAAAGTGCCCAGCCCGGACACCGAGCACGTCACTATCGCTGTAAGTGGCGCGCATGGCGGTCACACTGTTGATTTCCGCAATCTGGCCGCCAATGGCATGACCCTGCTCGGCCGGACCGAAATCTTCGAGAATGGCTGCCTGCACTTCGCCAGGGACCTTCAGAAGAATATCGAAGGGGGAGACGCCAACTACCTGTCGATGCTGGACGCCGCGGACGCCTATGTCGCGGCTCACGGACTGGACCTGCCCGAAGAACCGGAAGCCCGTGCCATCGGAGCCCTCCCGTCCTGCGTCACGGACCCGATCCTGAGCCTCGATCTGGAAAAAGCCGGCATCAGGACCGTCATCTGGGCCACCGGCTACAAGTTCGATTTCAGCTGGATCGATATCGACGTCCTCGATGCCCGCGGCGCCCCGCGTCACGAGCGCGGCGTGTCCGTCGAACCCGGGCTCTACTTCCTCGGTCTGGCATGGCTGTCACGACGTGCCTCTCCGTTCATCTGGGGAGTCTGGCATGACGCGGATTACCTCGGAGAGCATATCGCAGGCCGTCGTCTGGCTCTGGCAGGCTGACGGCGGAGGCGCCCGGTGTCCGTCTCCGAAATCGAGACCATCCTCTCGACGCTCGTCGGCTTTCCCAGCGTCTGCGGGTTGCCGAATGGTGAGATCATCGACTGGATCGAAGCGCATCTTCTGGCCTCGGGGGCCAGAGTGCGCCGCGTCCCCGGAGATACCGCCACGGGTGTTCCGGGGCGCTACAGCCTGTTCGCCGCCATCGGCCCGGAGGAGGAAGCTGGCGGCATCGTCCTGTCCGCCCATGCGGATGTGGTGCCCGTCATCGGCCAGAACTGGTCTTCGGACCCGTTCGTCCTGACCCGCCACGACGACCGGCTCTACGGCCGGGGCAGCAGCGACATGAAGGGCTTTCTGGCCTGTATGCTGAACCTTGCCCGCGAGGCTGGCAGGGAAGGCCGCCCCGCCCTGAGGCGCCCGCTTTATCTTGCGATCTCCCATGATGAGGAACTCGGTTGCCTCGGGGTGCGCTCCCTGATCGACGGCATCCGCGAAGAGGGCGATCTTCAGGCCGTCGGCTGCATCGTCGGCGAACCGACAGGAATGCAGGTCGCCGTCGCCCATAAAGGGAAAATCGCGTTCGAAATCATCTGCCGGGGGCAGGCCGCCCATTCGGCAAACCCGTTCCTCGGAAAAAGCGCCATCACACTGGCAGGCGACATGGTCGGGGCACTCTCCCGCCTGCAGGAACACATCCGCCAGACCGAACGGCATGACGGACGTTTCGAAGTCCCGTTCTCCACCGTTCAGGCCGGGCTGATTTCCGGCGGAGCCGCCCTCAACATCGTCCCGGACCTGTGTACGGTCACAGCAGAACTGCGCCTTCTGCCCGGTCAGGACGGCACGCCCTATCTGGACTGGCTGGAACATGCCGGACGCGAGGCTGCCGGGAAACTCGGCGGCGGTACCGTCGAACTCCGCGTCATCAATTCCTACCCAGGCCTGAACGCGGCCCCCTCAAGCGATATCTGTTCACTTGCCCTACATGAAGCCGGTCAGAATCAGGTCGGCACCATTGATTTTGGAACGGAAGCAGGGCTCCTGAGTGAACATCTTGGAATGGACTGCATTGTCTGCGGCCCGGGCTCCATCGCACGCGCCCACAAGGCCGACGAATATGTCACCCTGCCCGAACTGGCCGCCGCAGAGCGCTTCCTGAACGGGGTCCTTGAACATCTCAGACGATGAGCGGCGTCATGAGCCGCTCCATTCATGAAAGACACTGCCCATGACATTTTCCATTGTCGCCCGCTGTGAGCGGACCGGTCAGTTCGGGATGGCCGTTTCGTCCTCCTCCCCAGCCGTCGCCAGCCGCTGCGCCTTTGCCAGAGCCGGTGTCGGCGTCGTGGCCACCCAGAACATCACGGACCCCCGCCTCGGCCCGGCAGGGCTGGACCTTCTGGAACGTGGCGCGACTGCGGAAGAATGCCGGGACATTCTGGTGCGCGGCAACGCCTTCCGGGAGTTCCGTCAGCTCATCGTCCTGGACCGGAACGGACACACCGCACTCTGGGCGGGAAAACAGATCCTGGGATGCCACGCCGAAATTTCCGGCACGAATGTCGCCGCAGCAGGCAATATGCTGGCCCGCGAAGATGTTCCGAACATCATGATCGCAGCATTCAATGCATCCAGCCCGGCGCTGGAACTGTCGGAAAGGCTGATCCTCGCCATGGAAGCCGGTCTTGAGGCTGGCGGGGAAGCCGGCCCAGTCCATTCCGCCGGGCTGATGGTGGTGGAAGAGCAGAGCTGGCCTCTGGTGGATCTGCGTGTGGACTGGAGCGACGCCCCACTCACCGATCTGCGCCGTCTCTGGACGCTCTGGCAGCCCCAGATGCACGACTACGTCACGCGCGGCCTTAACCCGCTTTCGGCCCCGTCTTATGGGGTGCCGGGGGACCGCTAAGGCCCCCCGTTTTCTGCAAAAGCCTTTTCAGGCGTCTTCCAGAATCATTTTCGCCGCCTTCGCCCCGATCATCATGCTCGGCGCACTGGTATTGCCGCTGATGAGCGTCGGCATGATCGAGGCGTCCGCAACGCGCAGCCCCTCGATCCCCCGCAGCTTCAGACGCGGCGTGACAACCGCGTCGTCGTCCACGCCCATGCGGCATGTCCCCGCAGGATGAAACACCGTCGCGGCACTCTGCCGCAGATAGTCCAGAATCTGCGCATCGCTCTGCACGTCTTTGCCCGGTGCGATTTCCGTGCCCCGCGTTCCGTCAAACGCCGCCTGCTCCAGAATTTTCCGCGCAGCCCGGATTCCTTCGCAAAGGATTTTCAGGTCGTGCGGGTCCGAGGCGAAATTGAAATCGATGACCGGCTGCTTCGAGCCATCCGTTGCCAGCCGGATGCTGCCCCGGCTCTTCGGCCGCAGAACACAGGTATGGATCGCAATCCCATGCCCCCACTCGAACAGTCGCCCGCGCGGACTGCGATAGCCGGGCACGAAATGGAACTGGATGTCGGGCACATTGTTGCGGGCGAGGGACGTGCGGGCAAACCCTCCGGCCTCGACATAATTCGTGGTCAGCCACCCCTTGCGCCCGAAGAGGAATTTGAACGGAGATTTGAGAATGGCTGGCAGAGAACGGCCGGAAAAGCCCAGCGTCCGGTGATCTTTCGAACGGACCGTGACCAGCCCGTCCAAATGATCCTGAAGATTCTGCCCAACGCCGGGCAGATGATGAAGGGGCGAAATCCCCGCTGCAATCAGGTCCTCACTCCGCCCGATCCCCGACGCCATCAGGATCTGCGGTGAACCGATCGCGCCTGCGCAGAGCACGATTTCCCGCTTCGCCCGTAACAGTTGCGTGGTGCCGTCCTGAACGATCACGATCCCCCGGGCAACCCGGTCCTCAATTACCAGATTGCGGACCTCAACACCCGACATCAGAGTGAAATTCGGCCGCGTCAGAATCGGATGAACGAAAGCGCGATACGCACTGAGCCGATACCCATCGCGCTGGGTCACGTCATAGATCCCGACGCCCTCCAGCGTGGCCCCATTGAAATCGGAGTTTTCCGGCAGCCCTGCGCTGACACCAGCCTGCACGAAACTGCGTGACAGCGGATTGACGTCTCGCGGTGCCGTAACATCCAGCTCGCCCATGACGCCATGAAACGTCGGATCAAGCTGCCGATGACAGTGTTCAAGATCCCGGAACTCGGGAAGAACGCTGTCCCACCCCCATCCCGTGCAGCCCAGAGCCTGCCAGTGGTCGTAATCCGTGCGGTCGCCCCGGATATAGATCATGCTGTTGAGCGTGGTGGACCCGCCCAGCGCCTTGCCGCGCGGCACATGGATGCGCCGGGCCGCCAGATGTTCCTGCGGCGTGGAGTGGAACTGGTAGGCGAAACGCCGGCTTTTGTAGAGCGTCAGCGTCCCCGCCGGGATGCGGATTCTCGGGGTGCGGTCGCTTTTCCCCGCCTCGATCAGACAGACGCGGAAACGGCCATCGGCGCTGAGGCGGTTGGCGAGAACACATCCTGCCGAACCGGCCCCTACAACGATGAAATCAAAAGACCGGGACAGGTCGTTGTGCATGTCCATCAGAAACCCGTGGAAACAGTCGCAAGACAGGCGAAGGACGGCGCCACATAATAGCTGGATGTCCCTGCCACCGGACCGGTGCTGTAAACACCGGACAGGTAATGGCTGTCGCCCAGATTGACGATGTTCAGGCGGATGCTCGGCTTCTTGAAAAACCCGATATCGTGCGTGCGCGCACCCAGCATCATGTCCACCTGCTTGTGGCCGGGGATGCGCTCGTCGTTCATGAACGTGCCGTATTCCTTGTCGACATACTTCATGGACACGCTGCCAAAGAACGTCCCGTCATCATACTGAACACCAATGGCCGCCATCCAGCGCGGCGCCGACGTCGCGATCTTGCCCTTCGTGGCGTAGGTCACACCGCCCATCGTGATGTTGTTGTCATTGGTGGCGTAAAGATATTCGGCAGACATGTACGGCGAAAAATGGTGCCAGGGCGTAAAGCCGAGTTCCGCATCCACCCCGCGCGAGGTCATGCCGCCTGCATCCAGAAAGTATGGAACGGCGTTGATGTACTGGTTGATGGCATGGTGGACGAAGTTGTAGTTGAACAGCGTCACCGAACCCATGATCCAGTTGTTATGGTACCGCGCGCCCAGTTCTTCGGCGATGCTGTACTCATCCTTCAGATGCGTGTTGGCCGTCTGGTAAAGGCTGGCATCATACGGGCTGTTATACTGGTTGTAGAACGCCGATCCCATTGGAACGCGGAAGCTCGTCGTCGCATTGGCAAAAAGCTGGATGTTGTTATTCACCTTGTAGCTGATCGACATGCGCGGAAGCGGCTCGGCCGAGTTGTAGCCAACAGCATATTGCGGGCCGGGCTGCTGAAGAGTTCCGCTGCGCGCGGTCATGACTTCCTTGAAGCCGACATTGATATGCAGGCGGTCATTGAGCAGACGCACCTCATCCCCGACATACAGCCCGACCATCTGCGTGATCGTATGATACCGCCAGCCATTGAGGACACTTCCATCCGTCAGCTTCAGCAGCGAATTCGAAACATTCCCGGCCTCGTCCAGTCCCGAGAAAGGCTCGCTGACATTCATGTCGCTGTAGCCATACCACGCCCCGAAAACCAGATGATTGATCCCGGCATCGTAATGCATGGCCGCATTCAGACCGGTATAGCTCTCACGCCCGTACCAGTCCCATTTTGCGGCGACATTGCCATCCTGGGAATAGGTGTTCCCCGCAAGCTGGCCATTCACCGGCTGCGTCCCGTCATAATAGGTGCCGCTCGTCGGGATCGTATAAATGCCCAGCGGATAATTTCCCGACCCATGATAGAAATACGGGGTGATATCCATGGAAAGCTGATGGTTCAGCTTGAAGTGGGACTGACTGCTCAGGAAATAATCCGTCCAGTTCGTCTGGAAGCCCTTGTAGTAGTTTGAATCGCCAAACTTGTAGGTCCCATCCAGATTGATCCCACCGCCAAGCCCGCTCTTGTTCCATGCCGCAAGCGATGGCGTGCTGTACCAGGCCGTGCTCTCGTTGTTGTACGTGAGAGACAGGGTCGTATAGCTCTCCGGTGCCCAGTCCTTGATCGCCTTGAAATCCATATGCCGACGGTTATTCCGCCCCGGCCCGCGCCAGGCCCGGCTGGTCAGGTTCGAAAATGACGCAAACGCCCGCACACCCGTATTCCCGATCTCCCCGGTATCATAACGGATGAACTGCCGGTTCATCTGATGCGAGCCATAACTGACATCAATCTGCCCCGAACGCTTGTATTCCGGATTGCGGATCCGGACATTCATCGTGCCACCAGCAGAATAAACAGTCGGAATTTCGATATCAGGAGCACCCTGCTGAAGCTGGACACTTTCCATGTTCTCGCTGTCCACCCATTCCGACGAGTTGGGGGTGTAATTGTCCGGGTCGTTCATCGGCGCGCCTTCGAAGATGTAGCCGATTTCCTGCTGGTTGAGGCCGCGGACGCTGACGGAGGACTGGTCGGTGACGCCGAAGGGGTCTCCCATGGCGACGTTGGCGCCAGGGGAGAGATTGACGAGAGCCAGGGGGTTGGAGGCGGGGGACTGCTTGGCAATGAATTCCCGGGAGACGGTGCTGATGGAGCGGGCTGCTGTTTCAGGCCGGATCAGGCCACCACCGGGTCTGTGGCGGCTGACCGAAACGTTGATTGTTTCGCCAGGGCCCGTGTTCTCCACGGATGTGCGTTTGGCGTGGGGCACGGCGGCGGCCGGCTTGGCGTTATGAGCCGAGGCATTGTGTTTAGGCGCGGCTGCAAGGGCTGTTTTCGCGCCTCCTCCCAGCAGGAGAACCGTCGAGGAGAGAAGCAAACAATGGCGTGAAAGCAGTGATTTCGTCTGCATGGCGGTACCTCGGCATGAAGGACCCGTGTGCGGCGGGTCTTGCGTTAGGGAGGAGGGGCTGAGGGCGTGTGTTCAGTCCGGGATGACGGCGATGACGTCGACTTCGATCAGCCATTCAGGTCGGGCGAGGGCGACCACGACCAGTCCCGTGAAAACGGGGAAAACCCCTTTGAGGTGCTGCCCTAGTACGCGGTAGGTGGCCTCGCGGTAGCGGATGTCGGTCAGGTAGACCGTGACTTTGCAGATATGGGACAGGTCGGAGCCTGCTTCCTTCAGGAGAAGTGTGATGTTTTCCATGACTTTGTGGGCCTGTCCGACCGGGTCGCCGGTGCAGACGTTTTCACGCGTGTCGAGATTCTGCGGGACCTGTCCGCGGACATAGACGGTGTTGCCTGCGACGACGGCCTGACAGAGATCGTTGTCGAGGGCCTGTTCGGGGTAGGTGTCCTTCGTATTGAAGGGACGGATTCGGGTGTGGACGGGCATTGAACTGTTTCCTCAAACTCTTCGCATTTCATGCGGGTTTGGTGCGATAGAGGAATGGTCGCAATTCGGTGCGATGAGTTAAAGAACGGATGTATGGGGAAGCGCTTCGGAAAAACCGAAGAAGGCGTCCGCAGGCCGACGGGGCGTCAGTGCCGGTTGCGGGACAGGGCCAGATAAAGCCCACCAGGCACGAGAATTCCAATGATCCATGAGACGTCGATACCGCCAAGGGCGCGGGCAAGCGGGCCGGTATAGAGGCCGTTTGACACGAACGGAATCTGCACGAGGACGCCTATGGCGTAGCAGAGCAGGGCCGGGCGGTTGGCGCGGCCGTAAATGCCGCCGTCGTGTCGGAAAAGGGAGGGGATATCGTAGGTTCCGTGTCGGACCAGGTAGTAGTCAACGAGGTTGATGGCCGTCCAGGGAGACAGGACTGCGAGCAGCAGCGCGATGACGTTGTCGAGGATTTCCAGAACGCTTCCGTTCAGATTGATGGTGATGACGGCGCAGCAGAGACACAACATCAGGGCAGAAAGGGCCCGCGATTTTCCGGTCGGTGTCCAGTTAGGGCGGAAAGTTTGGAGGAAGGTCAGGGAAGAAAGCGCTGCGCAGTAGATTTGCATCGTGCAGCTCACAAGCGTTGATACCATCATCACCGCGAAAAGCGCCATTGGAAGCAGCGGCGAGTAGGGCCTTACGGCGTCGTACATGTTTCCTGCAAAACCGGTGCTGCCGATATAGGAGCCGATGAATGTTGGGAAAGCGGTGCCGATGACGCTGCCTGTCAGACAAACGAGGAAGGCCGTGCGTTCTCCGGTCGCTGACGGAAGATAGCGGGTGTAGTCAGAGACATAGGGGGCATAGGCGATCTGCCACAGAACGCCGAGCGACAGGGCCGTCAGGAAGTCGTGGGGTGGGGGGGGCTGCCACATTGGCTGGGCGAGATGGCCGCCGGATGCGGACATATAGGCAAAAGCCAGCAGGACGAACGTTATGGCGGCGACAGGAATGAAGCCGGAGATGAAACGTTCGATCACATCGTGGCCGATGGCGCAGAGACTGCCGATCACGATGACAGAAATCCATATCGGGAGCTGGCTGACGGAGGTTCCGAACACCTGCACGATCTGTTCGCGGCTGATGGCAAAGAACGTCGATGTGAAGCCGACATACATCAGGATGATGATGGCAATGATCAGCAGGCTGCCGGACGAGCCGAACTGCCCGCGTGTCTGTTGCATCTGGGGAATGCCGAGGTGAGGTCCCTGAGCAGCGTGAAGGGCCATGAAGACGCCCCCGAGCAGATTGCCCGAGAGAATGGCAAGGAGGGACCAGCCGAGGGAGAGGTGACAGATATTGGGGTAGAGCAGGCCCGTCATGATGGCCATGATGTTCTGGTTTGCGCCGATCCAGACCATCAGGAGCGACCATGCGTTTCCATGGCGGCGGTCTTCGGGGACGGGAAAGATCGTTTCGTTCTCAACGGTAAAGGCTGAGAGTGTGGTTTCCTGAACGGTCTTTTTCTGGGACGGATTCATGAAGGTTGGATCTTTCCCGTTGTTCTGACTCAGATATCGTTCCACTCTGGCACTGTACCGGCCGGGTCGATAGCCATCATGAAGCGTGAGATCACGTCCTCTTTTTCAGGCTCGGCGCCGCATATCAGGGCGATGGCGAGTCCTGTCAGGGAGGAGGCCGGTGTGTGGCGGCTTTTGGGGTTGTCGTCCGATCTAGCGCAGAGATCCATGACGAGGGTCGGGCAGCAGAACAGGCCGGAGCGGATGGTTTCGCGCCAGTTGGCGGGCAGGGCGTTGCGTTGTGCCAGCCCCTCCAGAAGTGGGCGCCACAGGAACCGGGCCTTGTCCCGCAGGAAGGCCCGTCTCAGGGGCGGGAGAGACCAGTGTGTCGTGACGAAAGCGGTTTCGTTTTTGATCCGGATTTCGGGAGAACTTGTCAGCTCAGCAGAATGATAGAGCCAGTCCGCATGGGCGAAGATGTTGTGAAATGTGGCTTTGATCTCGGCCAGAAGAGTCGGGATGTTGCGCCCGGCGAAGGCAGGATCGAACAGGGTCAGGTTGGCGCTGTCAGGGTTGAACCAGACATTGGCGTTATGGGCGTCTCCGTGGGCTACGACACCGCCGCTTTGCGCCAGTGTTTCGGGTGCCAGATTTTTGAGCGCATTGTGAAAGCAGCCTTTCAGGGTGCGGTCGTAGCGTATGCCGTCTATCACCCAGTTCAGTTCGAGAAGCTCGCTTCCGGTCAGGCTGGTGTCGGGGAAAGTGAATTTCCGTTCAGGGGCAAAGAACCGAGTTGCGCGGCCGCCGAGCGTTTCGGGCGTTTGATCCGGTGTGGTGAGGCGATGGTGAAAGAGCTGGTGGATCGGTTCGTCCGCGCTCTGTTTTGCGGTGATAGGGTGCCATGAGCGCAGGTAGAGCGTGGCGCTCAGCTGATCGAGTGCCTGCTGGGCCTGAATGAGGGCAGGTCCGTCCGCGTCGGGCAAAGGCGCTCCGCGATCGACCGCGCGGGCAGCATCGGCGAGTTTCGGGGTGGTTTTGAGCGGGTAGAGCAGAATCTGCCGTCCGATGCGGCGGCAGACATGGGCAGGCATATCGACTGGAAAGCCTGCCTCCAGGAGGATTTCGCCTCTGTAGAACTCCTGAAGGACGGAATCCTCGTTTTCTTCGTGATGGAACTTGAAGAAAAACCGTTCTCCGTTGTCACAGGTCATGAAGCCGTTGACGGAGTTCAGGCTGTAATCATCCGCGCCGAGAACGACTTCCGTGATCCGGAAGCCGAACTCTTCTGCGATCATGCGTGACAGGAGATCCCGGGCGAGAGCGGGGTTTCCGCTTCGGGCCGCGGTGAGGATGCCGGCCGCGCTGACGGTTTCCTTGCCGGTTGCTTCGGGGCTCATCGTGGTTCGAGCTTTGGCATGGGGCGGGCCGAAGAGACGGCGCGGGCATGGCCTGAGAAGTTCTCGTAACGGGCGAAGCGTTCCGCGTGGCGGGCGGCTTCGGGGTAGGCTTCCGGCGAGACGCGGGCGAAGGACATGCGCTTCATGAAGTCATGGACTGAAAGCGGGGAGTGGGTCCGGGCCGCGCGGTTTGTCGGGAGGACGGCGTTCGGGCCAAGGACGTAATTGCACAGCGTGACGGGAGACGCCGTGCCGAGGAGGACTTCCCCTGCGTTCCGGATGCGTCCGAGATCCGCCATCGGATCGACCGTCAGGATTTCGAGATGTTCCGGTGCGTAGGCGTTCGTGAAATCGACGGCGGCCCTGAAGTCCTTCGTCAGGATGACGCCGCCATGAGCGCCGCCCAGAACAGCGCGGGAAAATTCGGCGCGTTTGGGGTCCATTTCGGCCCAGTGTGCGGGCAGGGCGGCGATGACGCCTTCGGCAACGCGGCGGCTGCTGGTGACGAGCCACGCAGAGGAATCCGGACCATGTTCGGACTCGATGATGAGGTCCAGTGCGGCCAGAACCGGATCGACGCTGTCATCGGTCAGGATGATGCTCTCGCTAGGGCCTGCGGGGATGCCGGGATCGATCCGGTCGGACAGCAGTCGTTTGGCGGCGACGACATACGGGCTGCCGGGGCCGACGATCTTGGCGCAGGCGGGGACTGTTTCCGTTCCGAAGGCGACGGCGGCAACGGCCTGTGCGCCGCCGCATTTATAGACTTCCTCGACCCCGATCAGGCGGGCGGCAACGAGGGTGCCGGCATCAACGGTGCCGTCAGGAGACGGGGGTGTTATGATGATCAGGCGGGGGACGCCGGCGACTTTTCCGGGAATGGTCGTCATGTTCACGACGCTTGGGAAGCTGCCCTTTCCGCGCGGGACGTAACAGGCCACGGAGTCAATCGGGACGTTGCGGTCACCGGCCCAGATGCCGGGCTGGACCTCGATCATCCAGCTTTCTTCCGGCCTCTGCGCTTCATGAAAGCGGCGGATGTTCCGGATGCCGTATTTGATGGATTCGAGGACGTCTGGCTCGATGCTGGCGAAGGCGGCGTCGAATTCTTCCGGCGTTGCCTTGATGCTCATATCGGGAGTGGTCACCCGATCAAAAGCCTGTGCGAAATGGCGCAGGGCCGCATCGCCTTCGGTACGGACCTGCTCAATGATCGGCTTGACGCGTTCGAAGAAGAGCGACAGGTCGCTCTCTGTCCGTTGCAGCAGGGCCTCAGGGATTGTCCCGGTCTGGGTCAGATCGTGGAACGTAATGTTTTCAGACATCGGATATCTCTTTCGAGCCAAGGGTTGTGAGGATCAGAGAGCGGCGAGTGTTCCGCCATCTACGTACAGAACCTGTCCGGTGATGTAGGCGGAGGCTGTGGAGCAGAGGAATTGCAGGGGACCGACGAGGTCGTCAGGCAGGCCGAAGCGTGCGAGGGGGATGCTCGACAGCATCTTTTCGCGCCATGCGTCGTCGCGGAAGAACGTGTCGGTCATGTCCGTATGGAAGTAGCCGGGCGCCAGGGCGTTGACCCGGATGCCCCGAGGTGCCCATTCGACGGCGAGGCTGCGTGTCAGGCCGAGGATGCCGGATTTCGAGGCGCTGTAGGGGACGGCCTTTGCGACGCCCGCTGCCGAGGTGAGAGAGGCGAGGTTGATGATGCTGCCTCCGTCCGGCATCAGGCGGGCGGCCTGCTGGGCCACGAAGAACGGCCCTTTCAGGTTGGTGTCCAGAAGGCGGTCCCACAAGGCTTCGTCCACGTCGTCGCAGGCACGGAGGGTTTCGTCGCCCGCATTGTTGACGAGGATGTCGAGCGTTCGGCTTTCGCGGGCGATCCGGGAGAAGGCCTCGCGGATCGTGTCGAGGTTGCTGACATCCATGACGAGCGGATGCAGGGTCGGACCGTTGGAGAGGGCCTCGGAGCGGGCTGTCTCGAGGGTGTCGGCGTTGCGTCCGGAGATCCAGACGTTCGCGCCGCAGCGGGCGAGGTGGAGGGCCATGGCTTTCCCCAGGCCGCGCCCGCCGCCGGTGATGAGAGCCGTTTTGCCTGCCAGCGAGAAAAGCGGGGCGATCTCTACCATTTTCCGTCCGTACCGTTGGGGGCGATCAGGGTTTTCAGGCGGTTTTCCGCGCCTGAGAGCAGATGGGTATAGAGGGCCGGCAGATCGGTGAGGGCTGCGGCCGGAGTAATCAGGCGGTCGAGAAACGGAACGAGGCCGGGGAGACGCTGGATGGCCTCGGGCATTTCGTCTGCGAAGGCGCTGACGCCCCGGATGTCGAGCTCCCGTTCCACGATCAGGTTGAGGTCGATCCGGGGCGTGTGATGGAAAATGCCAGCCAGCACGAGTCTGCCGCCCGGAGCGAGGCGCTGGCAGGCCATTTCCACAACGGGGGCGGCGCCGGTAGCGTCGAGAATAAACGTGGGGCCGTCCGGGCCAAACAGGGTGTTCCAGTCTTCTGCGTCCGGAGGGAGGAGGAGCGTGCTGATGGTTTCGGCGAGGAGTGTCTGGCGCCCGATGTTGCGTTCAAGCAGATGGACGTCATGGCCATGTTGCCGAAGCAGGAGGGCGGTCAGCCCTCCGATCGTACCGCCGCCGCAGATGACGACCGGGGAGCCGGGTGTTGGTGCGAGGCGGTTGACGGCGTGGAGGGAGACGGAAAGGGGTTCGACGAGGGCCCCGTATCTCAGGGGGAGAGTGTCGGGGAAAGGCAGGACCTGAGTGGCTGGCAGAATGACATCCTGTGCGAAGCCGCCGTCGCAGCTTTCTCCGACGAAGCTGAGGTTCCGGCACAGGTTTTTTCGACCTGACCGGCAGGGCTGGCAAGTACCGCAGCCGATCCTTGAATCCGCGATGACGGGGGTACCGACTGTCAGTGAACCGCAATTGCCGCTGGTCTGGGTGATGGTTCCGGAAAATTCGTGGCCCGGTGTGACGGGACAGCGGGAAAGCCACTGCCCGGTCTGGAAATTGTGCAGGTCGGATCCGCAGATCCCTGCTGCTTCGACCCGGATGCGGACACAGCCGTCCGGCAGGCCCTGCGATATCGGGACAGGGAGAACCTGAATGTCTCCGATGCCGGAAAAACGGGCAGCAAGCACGAGATTCTTCCTTTCCCATCAGACTGAGGCCGGGCCTCACTTCTCTTTCCGGTATAGATATGATGAAGCCGGAATGAAAAGACTGATCCGGAGGAACTGCGCGTAGCTTTTTCTGGGGTAGGGCTTCAGGAAATATACACCAGAAACATATTACCAATACGGAAAAATATATGTTTTATAATGATCTGATATTGCAATGGAGCGTGGCAGTATCAGCATCTTTCCGCATGGCGGATTGACTGGCAGAAGGACAGAGAGTGGCACGATGGAGACCATTGGCACACTGGAAACAGAGACGATTTACCCCATTTCTCCGGATCGCCGTCATGGGAGTGCCAGGGACCTGTTTACGGTCTGGTTCGGGCCGAACCTCATGATGCTGACGGTCGTGACCGGGGCGCTGGCGACGACGGTTTTTGGGCTGTCTCTGGTTCCTGCGCTTCTGGCGCTTCTAGTGGGCAATCTGGTGGGCGGCATTTTCATGGCTCTGCATGCGGCTCAGGGGCCTCGGCTGGGTGTGCCACAGATGATCCAGACGCGGGGGCAGTTCGGACTGTTCGGGGCGGTTCCGGTGACGGCGGTGATCGTGCTGATGTATGTCGGGTTTTCGGCCTCGAACCTTGTTCTGGGGGCGGAGGGGCTGCAGTCCTGTTTTCCGGGGCTGGGACGGTTTCCGGCCATTCTGATCATCCAGACCCTGTCCATTGTTCCTGCCATTCTCGGGTATCATATGATTCATGCTGCGGCGCGTATTCTGACGCTGCTCTGTGGGGCTGCCGTGCTTGTCTGTCTGTGGCAGGTCATGGTGGTTCAGTCGGTCGCGCATGATGGTGTTGCGCAGCCGTGGGGCTGGACCGGTATTCTGCGTACCCTGTCGCTGGCTGCCTTATGGCAGATTGCCTATGCGCCTTATGTTTCTGACTCATCGCGTTATCTTCCAGCGGGGCCCAGAAGCGAGAAATATGCATTTGTGGCATGTTTTTCGGGCTCTGTTTCTGGTTCGATGCTGGCCATGGGGCTGGGGGCGGCGATTGGGCTTGTGGCTGGCGGGGCGCATGTCATTCACGCTTTGACGGCGATCCTGGGTGTTGCCGCAGTGCCTGTTCTGCTTGCGCTTTCAATCGGTATTGCGGTGGCGAATGCCATGAATGTCTATTGCGGGGCGCTTTCGACCCTGACCGTCGCGCAGACTTTCACCCCGGGGCTTCATTACGGAAAAGGTGCGAGGTTGGTCGTTACTGTCGGGCTTCTGTCACTGGCTTTTGGTATGGCGACGCTCATGGCTGATCAGTTCATGACGGCCTACAGCGAGTTTCTGGAGCTTCTGATGTCCGTCATGATTCCTTGGACGGCCATAAATCTGACTGATTACTACATTCTTCATCATGGAGACTACGACGTGCCTTCTTTCTTCAGGAAGGACGGTGGTCTTTATGGATATTATAATGTCCCTGCACTGATCTGCTACGTGGTGGGGATTGTTGTTCAGATTCCATTTCTTGCGACAAGTCTTTATACGGGGAGCGCAGCCAGATTTCTGGGCGGTGTGGATATTTCCTGGATGGTCAGTCTTATTTTCACGCCTGCTCTCTATATTCTTGCGGAACGCACTTTCCGGCGGAAGGTTCTGCCCGGCGGAGAACGGGCATGAAGCTTCTGTACAATGCGAGGATTGCGCTGCCGGGGAATGAGCGGCTTGAGGGTGCGCTCCTTGTCCGTGACGGCCGGATTGCGGCGATTGGCGAACGCTCTGTGCTTCTGGACGGTTGTCCGGGGGATGTTGAGCAGATCGATCTTGGGGGCGCCTGCATTCTTCCGGGGTTTGTTGACAGTCATCTTCATCTGCTGATGGGGGCCGAATATCTTTCGAATATCGGGCTTCGGGACGCCAGAACGATGGCGGAGGTTGTCGGGCGGGTTGAAGCATTTTCTGCGGCGCATCCGGAGCGGGAATGGCTACTGGGGCTGGAATGGAGCTACGGGTATCCGGATCTGCCGCCGGAGGGTTTTGATCGGGCGATGCTGGATGCCGTTGTGCCTGACCGGCCGGTTTTTCTGAGGTCTGGGATGGCTCATGCGGCATGGGCCAACAGTAAGGCGCTCGAACTTGCGGGGATTGATGCGTTTACCCCGGACCCCCAGGGCGGGGAAATTGTTCGTCGGCCAGACGGTTCTCCGACGGGATGGCTCAAGGAAGAGGCCGGGAAGCTGGTCGGGGCTCATGTAGTGCCCATGGATGATGTGATGATCCGGGACGGGCTTGAGCGCGTGCTGGGTGAGATGGCGCGCTGCGGGATCACGCGGGTTGAGAGCGCGGCTTATGATGAAGGGCTTTTCCCGGCGCTTGGTGAGATGGAGGCTTCGGGTGCGCTGACCTGTCGGGTCGGGGTTATGGTCGAGATGCCGCCACCGGCGCTGTCGGAAAAGCGATTGGCCGAGATTGAGGGGCTGCGTCGGCGTTATCAGTCCCCGATGTTGAGTCTGGATGGTGTGAAGTTTTTTCTGGACGGGGTTCTGGAATCGCATACGGCCTGCATGCCGCAGGGATATGCGGATCGCCCGGACGAGAGGGGGACGCTGGTCTGGAAGCCCGAGGCCTATAAATCTGCTGTCTCGCAGGTTTCTGAGGCAGGTTTCCAGATCTGGACGCATGCGATTGGCAGTGGTGCGATCCAGTTGGCTCTGGATGCGTATGCGCAGGATCCGGAAAAGACGCGGTTGTTGCGGCACCGTGTTGAGCATGTGGAAATCCCGTTTGCGGCGGATATTCCCCGGTTCAGGGAGTTGGGAGCTGTTGCGTGTCTTCAGCCGGTCATGGTTGCGCCATCCGATGAGTGGATGGGGATGCAGGGTGTCTGGGCCCAGCGGGTTCGTGAGAGTGAGCTGGAGCGGGCGTTTCCGAACCGTGCGCTCCTTGAGGCAGGCAGTGTCGTGGCTTTTGGGACGGACTGGCCGATCGTATCGCTTTCGCCACTTCGGGGGATCAGCAAGGCCGTGACGCGCTGTAGTCTGGTCGGTGGAGCGGCCTTTGTTCCGCAGCAGGCCATTACTGTTTCCGAGGCGCTGTATGCCTATACGGAAGCGGGGGCGTTTGCCTGTCACCGGGAGGTGGAGGAAGGTAGCATTGAGATTGGGAAGTTGGCGGATCTGGTAGTGCTGAGTGCTGATCCTGCGGACGTGTCGCCGGAGCAGATTCCGGAAATTTCGGTTCTGATGACCATTCTCGGGGGACGTGTTGTTTATGATGCGCGGCCTGATGCCGGAAGCATGATCTAGCTGTTTGCGTTCATGAAAACCTATGCGGAGTTTCTTGCATATGCCGCTTGATGACGGTGTCTTTTCCAGTTTGGCCGCGTCTGCGCGGCGGCGTCTTCCACAACTGTTTGCAGATTATGTTGATGGTGGCGCGCATGGGGAATGGACCATGGCGCGCAACCGCGCGGCTTTCCGGAAATGGGGGATCGTGCCGCGGGGAATGAAGAACGTCGAGACGGTGGATGCGTCCGTCCGGTGTTTCGGGCAGGACTGGAAAGCACCGCTCATGCTGGCGCCCGTCGGGTTTGCGGGGATGCTTCATTCTGACCGGGAAACGGGGGCAGCGCGAGCGGCTTTACGTTGTGAGGTGGGAATGGCCGTTTCCACTTTCTCCATCGATCCCATGGAGTCTGTGGCAAGGATCGGAGGGGCGCCGCTTGCGCAGATCTATGTTTTCCGGGATCGTTCCCTGACACGCGATATGCTGGCGCGGGCCGCGCAGTGCGGGATCGACGGCATTATCGTGACGATCGATACGGCTGTTACGCCGGTTCGGGAGCGGGATGTCCGTAATGGTTTCCGTCACCTTTCCCGTCCCACGCTCATGCAGATGGCGGGGCTGCTCGCGCATCCCCGCTGGTGCCTTGGCATGATGGGGCGGGGCACACCTGCGATTGGCAATCTTGCCGGATACACCACCGCGCATGGCATCATGGGGCAGGCCAAGGAAATGGCGGCCCAGATTGACCCTACGCTCGACCGTGCCGGGATCGAATGGCTCAGGAGCGAGTGGAAGGGGCGGCTGGTTGTGAAGGGTGTCATGCATCCCGAGGATGCCCGTGCTGCCATTGAAGCGGGGGCGGATGGTGTGATCGTCTCCAATCACGGGGGGCGGCAGATGGACCCGTCCCCGGCGACGATTGATGTTCTGCCGCAGATTGTGGCGGCTGTTGCGGGACGGGGCGACATCGTTCTCGATAGCGGGATCCGCCGGGGCGGCGATGTTGTGACGGCGCTGGCGCTGGGCGCGACGGCTGTTTCCATTGGGCGTCCATGGGCCTGGGCGCTTGCCGCCGGGGGTGAGGCGTCCGTTGAGAAAGCCATCAGGGCGTTGTCTCAGGAAGTTGTGGATATTCTGGGGTTGGCCGGTCTTGAAGACATTGCTGCCCTTCGCAGGCGCGGGCCGGATGGCCTGTGGGAAATATAGTCTGACATTGCTGGGCCAGAGGGCCCGCAGGATGTCTCGAGACAAAAGAGAGCAGACCGTATGACGAAGAATACCGAGTTTTACACCAAGCGTGCTGCCGAACTGTCTTTTCGTAACGAGTGCTGGATTGACGGGAGGTTTGTTCCGGCCGTGTCCGGGCAGAGCTTTGACACCATCAACCCGGCGACAGGAGAGGTTCTGACCCGTGTGGCGCGGGGTGATGTCGAGGATATCGACAGAGCGGTCGTCAGTGGGCGGACGGCATTCGGTAGCGACGTCTGGGCCGGGATGACGCCTGCGGATCGCAAGGCTGTTCTGCTGCGCTGGGCTCAGCTTCTGCGGGACAATCTTGAAGAACTGGCCCTGCTGGACACACTGGATGTCGGGAAGCCGATTTCGGACACGCTCACGATTGATGTTCCGGGGGCTGCGGCCATTCTTCAGTGGCACGCCGAAGCCATTGACAAGATTTATGACGAGATTGCTCCGACGGGCGGGCGGGATCTTGCGATGGTGCGCAGGGTCCCGCTTGGGGTCGTGGGGGTGGTTGTCCCTTGGAATTTTCCGCTTGATCTGGCGATCTGGAAGATTGCGCCTGCTCTGGCAGTGGGCAATTCCGTTGTTCTCAAGCCTGCCGAGCAGTCACCGCTTTCCGCGTTGCGGCTTGCGGAACTCGCATCCGAAGCTGGCCTGCCTGCCGGTGTTCTGAATGTGGTGACGGGGTTTGGGCATGAGGCGGGGCGCGCGCTGGGGCTGCATGAGGATGTGGACTGTCTGGCCTTTACCGGCTCGACGGAAATCGGAAAGCTTTTTCAGGGCTATGCTGGCGAAAGCAACATGAAGCAGGTCTGGCCGGAGACGGGGGGGAAGAGCCCGTGTCTGGTGTTCCCGGATGCGGATCTGGACGCCGCGGCGGAAAAGGCAGCCTGGGGGATCTTTTTCAATCAGGGGCAGATCTGTTCGGCGAATTCGCGTCTGCTGGTGCATGAGTCGATTGCGCAGGACATGATCGGGCGGCTGAAGGAAAAGGCCGAGGTTCTGGTGCCCGGCAATCCGTTGGATCCGGCAACGCGACTGGGGCCGATGGTGACGGTGGAACATGCCGACCGCGTTGCGGGTTTTATTGCGGCAGGATGTCGAACCGGTAGGCTTGTGACTGGCGGCGGCCAGCTCACCTTTGGGGCGTCGCGGGCTTATATCCAGCCGACGATCTTTGCGGATCTTCCGCATGATGCCGAGGTTGTGCGCGAGGAGATCTTTGGGCCAGTTCTGGTTGTGCAGACTTTCCGTGACGAAGAAGAGGCTTTGGCTCTGGCTAATGATACGCCTTATGGGCTGGCGGCCTCAGTCTGGACCCGGGATATCACGCGGGCACTGACGGTCTCGGACAGGTTGAATGCAGGAACTGTGTCGATCAATACGGTCGATGCGCTATCTCCCATGACGCCGTTCGGCGGCATGAAGCAGTCTGGCTTTGGGCGGGATCTTTCGATTCACAGCTTTGATAAATATTCCGCGCTGAAGACGGTCTGGATAAAATACTGATCGGTCCGGAATCGTGACGGAACTGCATCTGTAACGAAACCTTATTGGAGAACTTCATGGTAACGCTTGCAGTCAGTGCTGAAGGTCCCGGCGCCTGGGACGAGTGGCGTAAGGCTTTTCAGGAAGTGGCGCCGCAGATCCAGACGGTCTCGTGGTTTGATCCGGCGTTTGATCCGTCCAAAGCCGATTATGCCCTTGTCTGGGATCCTGTTCCCGGTGAGATGGCGAAAATGGGCAAGATGCGCGCCATTCTCTGTAGTGGGGCCGGAGTCAATCAACTGGTGGGTCGGGAGGACTTTCCGAAAGACGTCATGCTGGTTCGGATGGGCGGGGATCAGACGGCGGTTCTTATGGCCGATTACGTCTTGTGGGCGATTGTGTCGCTGCTGCGGGATGCGCGAACCTGGGCGTTGCAGCAGGAAAAGAAGATCTGGCGGCGCAACCTCGAATATCGCACGAGTGCTGAGACCACGATCGGCATTCTGGGGTATGGCAATCTGGGTTCGGCTGTTGCGCGGAGGTTGTCAAAGGCCGGTTTTCAGGTTTCGGCGTGGTGTCGCCGGGTAAGGCTGGTTGAGAATATTCCGCTGTATTTCGGGGAAGAGGGTAAGGTTGAGCTTCTTGGGAAGACGGATATTCTGGTCAATCTTCTGCCCAGTACACCTCAGACACGTGGTCTGATTGACGCGGAATTCCTGTCTCATCTGAAGCCGGGGGGGAGCCTGATCAATGTTGGACGTGGAGATCAGGTGGTGGCGGAAGATCTGATTTCGGCTCTGGATACCGGGCGTATGCTGGGGGCTGTTCTGGATGTTTTTGTGCAGGAACCTCTACCAGAAGACTCTGCGTTCTGGCAGCACCCGAAGGTTTTCGTGACCCCCCATGTAGCGGCCGAGGCCTCCTGCAAAATGCAGGCGGCGTATGTCGCGGGGGCCATTGGGGAAATAGAGGCGGGGAAGGTCCCCGCGCTCACATATCATCCGGACTGGGGATATTGAGGGGATTGCCGGTCGTTATCGGCAATATTTTGGAAGTTCGTTCATGACCTCCATGATGCTTTCGCGGAGGATTTCTCCAATCCCTGCGATCTGTGTTTCTGACAGGATCAGAGGGGGGGACAGGATCAGGATATGTCCCAGCGGTCGTGCGACAAGGCCTTTTTCCTGGGCTTTGCGGGCGACAAGCATTCCGATGTTGAGTTCTGTGTCAAAGAGGCTTTTGCTAGTTTTGTCTTTGACGAATTCTATACCCATCATGAAATGACTGCCTCGCACTTCGCCCACGATGTCGATATCTTCCAGTGTTCGCAGCGTATTTTCGAAAATCTTTCCGGTCACGCGGACCCGCTCAGGAATGTGTTCGGCTTCCATTAGGGCGATGTTTGCCAGGCCAGCCGCGGCGGCGGCCGGATGACCGGCATAGGTCATGCCGTGCGTGAAGGCACCATCAGGGCTTGAAACCACGTCGTAAATCTCGTCGGACATGATCGTGGCGGCGAGAGGCTGATAGCCGGACGTGACTCCTTTTGCGATGGTGATGATGTCGGGCTGGGTGTCAAAAACGGCTTCGGAGGCGAAAAAATGTCCGAGACGTCCGAAAGCAGTGACGACTTCGTCCGCGATAAACTTGATATCGTATTCCCGACAGACGTCCTGAACGCGTCTGTGGTATCCGTTGGGCGGAACTATCACTCCGCCCGCCCCCATGATGGGTTCGCCAATGAAACAGGCGATATTGTCAGGGCCGAGGCGTTCGATTTCGTGACGGAGATCGGCGATGAGCAGATCCGTGAATTCCGATTCCGTCATGCCGTTACCTGCGCGCCAGTAGTGCGGCTTTTTCAGGTGATGCACGATCCCTTCGGCTTTTGACCAGCCCTTCGAGTAGGCGGGTGTTGTCATTGCGATTGAGAGGTAAGTTGAGCCGTGATAAGCGCCGTGGCGGCTCAGGACGAGTTTTTTGCCGGGTTTGCCCAGCCGCTCGTAATAATGATGCAGGATGCGTACGGCTCCGTCATTGGCGTCTGATCCTGAGGTTGAGAAATGCACGCGGTTCAGGTTGCCAGGGGCAAGTTCAGTCAGCTTCTGGGCCAGTGCGGCGGCTGTGGGGTGTGTGAAGGTATAAAAGGTTGAATAAAAATCCAGCGTTGAGAGCTGGGTGGAAATTGCGTCAATGATCTCGGGGCGTCCGTGGCCCACATTGACGCACCATAGGCCGCCAATTCCATCAATCAGTTCATGGCCATTGCTGTCGCGCACCATGACGCCTTTTGCGGCAACGATTGCAGTGCGGGCATGGGGTTTCTTCAGGCCGTCAAGATCAGCCCAGGATTGAACGAGGTGTGCATCGGCCGCGAGAATATCATCGGTAATCTGGGGTAATGTAGACGACATGTTCATCTCTTCCATCCGTATTCGCTGTGCGGGGTGCAGCCTCTGATGCGTGATGGTAGGGTTTGCGCGAATGGGAAGTATATTGCCCTGAAGGGGTATAAGCCGCGTGTCACATCAGCAGGAACAGCAGCTCGCTTCGGTTATTTTGGCTCTAATGACGCCTCTGTTTGAGCGGCAGCTTGTGGCGTGGTTTGAGAGCTGGGTTCCAATTGATAACGTGATGATCCTTGCCTATGTGGGAGAAGGGCGGCCGAAATGTCTGTTTGCCCATTCAAAGGAAAAAAACGTCCACGCCAGCTTTGATAGTGCTTATTGCACGGGTATTTATCTTCTGGATCCGTTTTTTGTCTTGGATAGGGCAGGGGCTTCTTCAGGATTGTATCGGCTGGAAGATATTGTTCCGGATTATTTTTCTTTATCAGATTATTATCTGAAGTATTACAGGGATACGAACATTCTGGACGAAATGACGTATCTCGTCCGAATTTCTCCGGAAGTCTCCATTCATATATGCCTTGGGCGGGACACTAGTTCCGGCAGGAAATTCGTTACGGCTGAGTGGGAAAATGCTCTGAAAATTCAGCCTGTTGTCACGGCTCTGGCTGTCCGGAACTGGTCGGATTTTGCGGCTGTCCAAGACGAGGGACGGCGTGATGGAGAAGACGCCATGACGGAATTCTGGAATCAGTTCAGGAAGATGTATGGCGTGGTGCTGACGGCACGGCAGTCACAGACGGCATTGCTGATTGTGCGCGGGCATTCTTCGAGTTCGATTGCACGGTTGATGGGTGTCAGCGTGCAGACGGTGAAGGTGTTTCGCAAGCAGATCCATATGCGGTGTTCCATTTCATCACAGGCAGAGCTTTTTGCGATGATGATGCCAATACTGGTCAAGATTGGTGAGCGATGAGGGGCTTCTGGATCCCAGCCCTAGTATACGAATGGGAGGCAGGCGTACCTTCTGCCCGAGGTGACGGGCTGAACGGCATGTAGCAGCGCGCATGAAAATACGATGGCTCCTCCTGCGGGAGCTTTGAACGTCTGCGGGCCGAATTCCGGGAAGGTCAGCTCTCCTCCCGTGTAGCCGTCATTGAGAGTGAGGGACACGGCGAACTGACGGTGGGCGGAGCTGGGAACCGTATTGTCACGATGGGCATCGAAGAAACCGCTGTCCGTAGCGTCGTAGGAACTGACCAGCATCCTGTCCATCTGTGTGGCTTTGAAGCGGAAAGCGCGGAAGATCTGGGGGACAACGCGACGGATGATGCGGTTCTGCAGGTCCGTGACAATCTGTCGGTCGCGCAGGGGAGTATCCAGACGGCGTTTGAAATCCGGGGCGACTGTTCTGATCGGATTTCCCGAGGCATCGGAGGTCAGGATGGGAGAGGGCTGGGGATTATGGGTCAGGTGATACAGGATCAGGTTGTTGCAGAATTCTGGTTCCAGAATGTGTTCCAGCATGAGGACTGGGACGGGCATTGTCTGTTGTGGGGACATGGCTTTCTGCAACAGCTCGGGAAGGAGAATCTGTTCCAGTCCGGGCTGGTGAAGGCGGGTCTTCACAATATGCATCATTGGATCGAGCTCTATCCAAGCTGGCGGTGTGTTTTCAGCAATCCCGAATGTCCGATGACAGGTGCGATCGGCATCATAAAGAAAGCAGACCGATCTGAGATCGGAGCGGCTTTTGAGGATTTCCGTATCGGCCGGGTCGAGAGTTACCCCTAAAAATAGACAGTGCTTGCGATTCAGGACGTCTGCATAACGAGAGAGTTTCTGAAGGACGTCTTTGACGGCAGGATCGGTTGAGGACGAAAAGAAAAACAGTAGGATCCTACGGCCACCCATCATGTCAAAGGAGAGGGCCCCGGAACTGGTGCTGGCTTTTTGCACGAATGGCGAAATGGGGTCGCCTGTTTCAACCCGGGTCCAAGACATGCGCACTCTCATGAATGGGGCGTAGGTCTAGAAGCATGCCCAAGACAGGCGATTATCGCAAGGGCAATTTGCTTATACAAATTCACCATCGAAAATATTCAGGCGTTTGCGAATCTTGTGGGAAAGGATTCTCTTCAGGATCTGGTCAGATAAAAAATAAGGCAAACATTTGATATATAGATATATTTTCATGCTCGCTCACGGTGAGTGCTTTCGATATGCAGTCTGCCGAGGCATGACAGGTTGTCGGCTGTCCCGAATTAGAGAGGGGACAAAAATATTTTTTCAAAGCGAGAGTAAGCCCCAATAACCTATTGTTAAATAACAATTATATTTCCATTTTCTTTCATGCCATAGACATATATCTGTCATGTAAGGGAAAAACAGAGGTTGCATATGCAACCAGACATGACATTGTGATTTCGATATGAAATGATTCCGAGCAGGTGCCATGCCAATTGCCAAACGCCGTCGTGCTTGTGTAGCGCTTTCCACCATGACGTTTCTGGCGTCGACTTCTCTGGCTGGAGCCGAGTCACCGACGCATTTGCATTCCCGGTTGCAGGCTCATTCCGCCGGAACCCCAGAGAAACAAAAGCCTCATTCTGTTAGCGCGCATGGTCCTGAAGTCATTTCCGTCCATGCTGCCGGTGAGGATGGTGCATACGGCAAGGTGCGGCATATTGCAGGTGGCGGTCTGATGGCCGTGCAGACGGGCGGCGACATGCGCAGCACCGTGACCTCGGAATATATCAACAAGCAGGCTTCGACGACGACGGCCTATCAGGCTGTTTCGCTGGCTCCCGGCGCCAATCTTTCTCAGAGCGATCCGTATGGTTTTGCAGCCAATTCCCTGCTCAGTGTGCGTGGACTTGGCGGGAACGAGATCGGGCAGGTTTGGGAAGGGATGCCCGTCAACGATATTGAGACTTACAATGGGTATCCGACTTATTGGGCAGATGGGGAAGATATTGATTCAGTTAGTCTGACGCAGGGGTCGTCGTCCATTACCGCGCCTGTGGTCAATGCATCGGGCGGACAGGTCACGACCTCGATGCGCGATCCTGCCCATAAGATGGGCGGACTGATCGACTACAGTTACGGTACATTGAATTTGCAGCGTTTCTACGGACGTTTCGATACCGGGAATATCGGGAATACGGGTCTGTCAGCCTATGTCTCGTTCTCCAACGGGACTGCGAAAAACTCTCTCGGACCAGGTCGGCAGATGCGTCGGCATATCGATTTCGGGTTCAAGAAGGAATTTGCAAACGGAGATCAGATGAAGCTGGTAGGCTCATATGTTGACATGAATTACATGTACAACCCGAACCCGACACTTGCTGACTGGCAGAGTTCGGGTCGGAGTTATGCGTGGAATGGAACATTTTCGCCTGGAAGCTCTGATTACTGGCGCCAGAACCGCTGGAAATGGGAGCAGATCATGATGAGCCTTCCTTCCGACTTTACGCTTCCGGGTAAGATGAAGCTCAATGTCACGCCATATTTTCTGTACGCGATGCAGAATTCGCCAGCGTCTTCCACGCTTTCATCTGACGGAAATTATTACGGAACAGAGCCTGTTTCCGTGAATATTCCGAATTATCAGGCTTCGGGTGGCAGTGTCAGAAGTGATTATGTGGGCGTGCAGTCCGTGGGTGGCTTCAACGCATCGCTTTCACGCCGGTTCGGTGTGCAGAAAGTGACGCTGGGATACTGGTATCAGTATAGCGTTGATGACCTGTCGATGCCGTTTTCCTCAGTCAACGCGACCGGAGATGCGGCTTCGGCCTGGAGCCTGCAGAATGTGACCATGGGAAATGGCGAGCCGTATCTCGCAGAGAAGGAGCATACCGTTACGCAGACGAATGCACTGTATCTGCAGGATGAAATTTCGCTTCTTAATGATCGTCTGAAGATTGTCGGTGGTATCAAAACGCTGATGATGAACAAGGCGGGAACCAATGGTTTGCCGGGCACACAGTATCATGTAGGCGCCAATAATTTCCAGCCGCTGCCGCGTATCTCTGCCACGTACAAGATTGATTCCCACAATCAGGTCTTCATCAATGCAAGCACCAACACATTGATGCCGATTGATGACACTCTATATAATTCCTATTCCGGCGGGGCGGTTTCAACGCAGGGTAATCCGGCGATCAAACCTGAATATTCGATCTCAGAAGAACTTGGATATCGCTATCAGGACAAAATCGTTCATGCCAGTCTGGCGCTGTTCAACTACAACTTCACGAACCGGCAGGTTTCCAGCCTGCGTTACGTCAACAATGTTCCCGTCTATTCGACGATCAATGGGGGAGGGCAGACGTCCCGCGGAGTAGATTTCGAAGCCGGGTTAATGCCGTTTTATGGCTTTTCACCTTATATTTCTGTCGAATATCTTCATGCGACCATCGACAACAATATTCAGGTCGGAAACGACTACCTGCCGACGGCTGGGAAAACGGCAGTTCGCAGTCCTTCGTTCCAGGGCTCTTTTGGTCTTGTCTATGACTACAAGAATTTCTTCGGAACGTTTTCGTTTAAATACACCGGATCCCAGTATTCGACGTTCATGAACGATGAAAAAATGCCGGCGTACAAGACGTTTAACCTGTCACTTGGGTACCGTCTTCCGAGTGTCGGGTTTGTCAAACATCCGGAAATCCGGGTCGCGTTCATTAACCTGACGGACGAAAAAGTCCTGTCCGGTATTGCGTCGCCTCAGCTGAATGCCCAGACCACGCGCGGTATCTATGGGACATCGATTGATGGGAGCTCTCCCGGATATTACATCGCGCCGCGATTTACCACTGCGATGACCGTGGCGGCTGGTTTCTGAATTTTTCCAAACTTCTTTCTGTTCCAATGAAAATGGAGACCTTATTCATGGTCAACTCTCCTTCTGTGTCTTCCCGGCTTTCGAATGATCGCGTGATCCGTGCCGACCATGGTGCCGAGATTACGGCAAAGTCCTGGCAGACCGAAGCGGCCATGCGGATGCTGATGAACAACCTCGATCCGGAAGTGGCGGAGAAGCCATCGGAACTCGTTGTCTATGGCGGGATCGGCCGGGCAGCGCGGAACTGGGACTGCTATGACCGGATCGTAGAATGTCTGCGAGATCTTGGCGACGAGGAGACGCTGGTTGTACAATCCGGAAAACCGGTTGGTGTGTTTCGGACGCATTCCAATGCGCCGCGCGTCCTGATCGCGAACTCTAACCTCGTGCCGCACTGGGCTACCTGGGAAAAGTTTAACGAGCTCGATCGGGCAGGTCTGATGATGTATGGCCAGATGACAGCCGGGTCCTGGATCTATATCGGTAGTCAGGGGATTGTGCAGGGCACATACGAGACCTTCGTTGAAATGGGTCGCCAGTATTACGGTGGCGACCTCAGGGGCCGGTGGATCCTGACGGGTGGCCTGGGGGGCATGAGCGGTGCGCAGCCGTTGGCCGCTGTGATGGCGGGTGCGTCCATGCTTGCGGTGGAATGCGAGCCCTCCCGCATCCAGAAACGTCTGGAGACGGGGTATCTGGATCGGCAGGTTCAGGATCTGGATGAGGCGTTGGAAATTATTCATGACGCCTGCGCGAAAGGTGAGGCTGTTTCCGTGGGGCTTCTGGGAAATGCTGCGGAAATTTTCCCGGAGCTGGTGCGACGCGGTATCCGTCCGGATGGTGTGACGGACCAGACGTCCGCCCATGATCCGCTGAACGGCTATCTGCCGGCGGGATGGTCTCTGGAGAAGGCCGAGAAGCTGCGGATTACGGACCCAGCGGCGGTTGAGAAGGCGGCGCGGGAGTCCATGCGGCTTCAGGTTGAGGCGATGGTGGCGTTCCATCGGATGGGTGTGCCGACCTTCGATTACGGCAACAACATCCGTCAGATGGCGCTGGAAGAGGGGCTGGAAGATGCCTTTGCGTTCCCGGGATTCGTGCCGGCCTATATCCGCCCGCTGTTCTGCCGGGGGATCGGTCCGTTCCGCTGGGCGGCGCTGTCGGGTGATCCCGAGGACATCTACAAGACGGATGCGAAGGTCAAAGAACTGCTGCCGGATGACAAGCATTTGCACAACTGGCTCGATATGGCACGGGAGAAAATCCAGTTCCAGGGCCTGCCATCCCGGATCTGCTGGGTTGGCCTTGGGGACCGTCACCGGCTGGGTCTGGCGTTCAACGAGATGGTGGCCAACGGAGAACTGAAGGCTCCGATCGTGATCGGGCGCGATCATCTGGACAGTGGTTCGGTGGCCAGTCCCAATCGTGAAACGGAGGCTATGCGTGACGGGTCGGATGCCGTTTCCGACTGGCCGTTACTGAATGCGTTGCTCAATACCGCGTCGGGCGCGACCTGGGTGTCGCTGCATCATGGTGGCGGTGTCGGTATGGGCTTTTCTCAGCATTCGGGCATGGTCATCGTGGCTGACGGGACGGAAGATGCAGCGGCCCGTCTGGGGCGTGTGCTGTGGAACGATCCGGCCACGGGTGTGATGCGTCATGCCGATGCCGGCTATGACATTGCTGTTTCCTGTGCGCATGAAAAGGGCTTGAACCTGCCCATGATTACGAACAGGAAATGAGGCCTCAAAGGCGCATTCTTCGGGAAGGCGCCTTTTTTCGATTATGACAGGATAACTGCGATCATTATGACAGGGATACAGGCGATCCGTTCTTTCCCGGGGTGGCAGCTTCTGCTTCTCGCTCTGGGACTCAGCATCTGCTCCGGGTGCGCGTATCTCGGTTCATCCGTCATGCCCTTTCAGATCGATGCACTGATGTCAGGGCTGCATCAGTCCGCCAGTCGGGCGGGGATGTTTGGCTTTTTCGAAATCATGGCCTTTGCGGTTTTCATGATGGTGCTGTCTCGTCTGACGGGGCGGGTTTCGGTTGTCATGACGGCTTTTCTGGGCGCGGGGCTGGCGGCTGTTTCGTCGCTCCTGACAGCGGCTGGTCCATCGTCATCGGTGTGGACATGGGGCTGTGCCATTCTCTTTGGTCTGGGAGAGGCATTTCTGGGCCGGTCCTATGTCTGTGCGGCATCGGCGAGTAAGAACCCGGACCGGATGTACGCCATTTCGAACGGTGGGGGACTCATCGTTCTGGTTGCGGTGATCGATGCCATTCCTTACGCGACCCGGAGTTTTGGCGAACTGGGCGTGTTTGTTGGTATCGCGGCCATTGTTGCGCTGATTGCGCCTTTCATGGCGACGCTGCGCTACGCGCCGTCGTTGCCTGTTCGTCAGAATGCGGAAAAGATGCGTTTGACGCGTGGCGGGGTGGCATTGCTGTTTATCTGGATCGGATCGTCTCTGGGGTCGAGCATGGCGTGGTCCTTTGCCGAGCGCGTCGGGCGGGCCATTCATCTGTCAGCTGACTATATTGTTTTTCTCTCGACGGTAGGGATCGTGTCGAGTGTTCTGGTCAGCTTCGTTGTCGGAGCGTTGGCGCGCAGTCTGCGCAGGGAGATCATTCTGCCACTGACGCTTGTTGGGACCGGGGTTGGTGGCCTTCTTGCGTGTGCTGCGTGGAATTCCTGGAGCTATACGGCGGGTGTCATCATCTACTGGAACTGTTCCATGCTGTCTTATGCGTGGCTGCTTGGAAGTGCGGCTGCGCTGGACCATACGGGGCGGACCGGGACGTTCTGTGGTGGGATGGACCGTATGGGATATGCTCTGGGAGCACCGCTTGGAGGACTGATCATTGATCATTCCTCCTTTACAATGCTGGGTATTGCAGGCTGTGTGGCCTGTGTTGTCAGTATCCCGTTCGGGCTGCCGGTCCTGCTCAGGGAAATCCGACAGTCCGAGGCAGAAACCCAGCCAGTTTCCAGTCTTGCCGAAGCTGGTTGAACTCAGGCTTTAGAGTGGAGGTCCTTCCAGCATCAGGGCCTCAAGGCGGGTGATATCGGCCGCCAGAGGATGATCCTCTTCGTAGAGGGGAATGATGGTCCGGACGGTGTTGTAGAGAGCCAGGGTACGGGGGGCGACCTCTTGAGTGAGATCTGCGAGGTCTATCGCCTGACAGAGGGCCAGGAGCTCGATGGCGAGAATGGATCGTGTATTGGCGACAACCTTCCGTGCTTTGAGAGCAGCCGGTGTCGCATGCACAAGAATGTCTTCCTGAAGGCCTGAGGTGATTCCGCCGTCCAGACTGGCCGGTAGGGCATTGCGACGGCTGGCGCTTACAAGCGAGGTCGCCGTGTACTGGGCGATCATGAAGCCGCTTCCGGTTCCGGAATCGCTCGACAGGAAGGGCGGGAAGGGGCTGGTCAGGGGGTTGACCATGCGGTCCAGACGTCGTTCGGAAACCGCGCCCAGCGAGGCCAGTGCGATGGCGGCTTCGTCCATGACGCGTGCGATGCTGGCGCCAACCGCATGGGCTTCGGAAAAGGCACTGATGCCTGTTTCGTCTTCGAGAATGGCGGGGTTGTCGGACAGGCTGCATAATTCCTGTGTGACGGTCTGGCGGATACTGGCGAGCGCGTCGTGAACAGATCCGTGGATATGGGGAATGGCGCGAAGACTCAGGGCGTCCTGTGTTCGTTGCCCCTGAAATTTCGCAATCCGTGCTGAGCCTGCCAGATCCTTGTTGAGGCAGTGCGAGACGGTCTGATGACCCGGCATGGTGCGCAGTATGGTTGACCGGGGATCGAATGCGCGCTGCTGCCCTCCAAGGACGTCAAAGGTTGCGGCGGCGATCCGGTCGGCCCACTGGAGACAGGTCGCGGCCTCTTCGGTAACGAGGCTGGCAATTCCGGTTGCGCAGGACAGACCGTTGACCAGACACAAACCTTCTTTTGCTTCCAGAATCAAAGGTTCAAAACCGAGCCGCTTGAGAACTTCAGCGGCCGACTGTTCCGTGTTGTTCACCTGCAGGATTCCGTGCCCGATCAGGGTCAGGGAAATATGGGCCATATGGGTGAGATATCCGACCGAGCCATCTCGTGGGACAATCGGAAGGCAGTCGTGATTCAGAAGTGCAACGAGGCGGTCGACGATGTCCGCGCGCAGGCCGGAATAGCCCAGACAGTATTCATTGACGGCGCAGGCCATGATCGCGCGCGTTGCCTCGGCACTGAGTGGTTGTCCAATGCCGGTGGCATGGCTGAACAGGATCTTGCGAGAGAGAGTGGACTGTTTTTTAGAAGTGATCCGGGTGTCGGACAGGCCGCCAACACCCGTATTGAGACCGTAGGCTGCCCCTTCACCATCCACCAGAACGCGCAGCCGTCTATGTGCCTCCTGCAGCCGTTGTCGTGCTGCGTCCGAAAGCTGGATCTTTTTTCGTTTCCAGGCAATGTCGCAGACGTCCTGCGGAGAAAGTGGCTGATCGAGCAGGAGTTCGGTCACGAAGGCATCCTTGGTTGTCTATACAACAAGAAACCTTAAATGTCCTGTGCTGTTGTCGTCAATCGGGCAGTCCCTGTGATCCGGAACTGTTTTTCAGGGGCGGTAACGTCCGCCGAAGCTGTAGCGGTTGCCTGAGTATGTGAAGATGCCTTTCATGACGACCCGACCTTCGACCCAAGTCCGTCGCATCAGTTGCAGGCAGGCTTCGGGTTCTTCAAGCTGGAGAAGGGTACAGATATTCTCGGGCGGTGTTACGGCAAATACGACGTGCTCGATCTCTTCCGGGCCTGCGATGCCGTACAGGTGGCGGTGAGGATTGATATGGGTGAAGTCCTGCTCCAGATAATCCGGCGCGAAATGCGGGGAGACGTATCGCTCCTCCAGCTGAAGCGGCAGATCGTCTTCGTAATGGACAATCAAGGAGCGGAACAGGCGTGCGCCGGGTCTTTGCTCGAACGCAGTTGCAAGATCGCTGTCGGCGCGGACAGTCTCGATGGCAATGACTTCGGCGCGGTGCTGATGGCCACTGGCGACGATGTCATCGATGATATCGCGGATTTCCAGGAGCTCGACGCGTTTTGCCGGCTGGGCGACAAATGTTCCCACACCCTGTGCGCGGCGCACAATTCCGTCTGCTGTCAGCTCGCGCAGTGCCCGATGGATTGTCATCCGTGAGATGCCGAGTTGTTCGACGAACTCATGCTCGGATGGTAGCCGATGGCCGACCTTCCATTCTCCACAGTCGATGCGTTCGATAATGAACGCCTTTACCTGCTCGTAGCGTGCAACTGTCTTCGTCTTGTCCAGGATCTGCGACACGTCTCCCCTGCCTTTTCTTCTCTTGAGGACTGATCTGCCACCTGAAGATGGGAGATCATGTTTGATCCTGCCGGGTTGTTGTACTTACATATGCGACACACCCATAAGCAGGCGTAGGAACATATGAAGCCGGATCCGGAAAATGACAATCTTTTCCCGCTGGTCTGCGTGGCAAAGCCAGTTGATGATCTTTCGTCACAGCCTTGGAAAAATGGCGGCGGCAGCACCAGAGTCGTTGCCAGTCATGATACCTGGCGTCTGAGTGTTGCGGACATTACGCGGGATGGTGCATTCTCCCGTTTTCCCGGAATTTTGCGGCATATTGCCTTGTTGAGAGGGCGTGGTGTTCGACTTTCCCTTTCCGACGGCAGGGAACTGGACGTTGTTCAGGCCGGTGAGATCCTGACGTTCTCAGGGGATCTCCAAGTTGAGGCGGTACTTGTGGATGGTCCTGTTCAGGTAGTGAACCTGATGCATCCTTTTCCTTCCGCCTGCCGTCTGAAAGCAGTCGGGGCGCCGGGCGTTCAGGGAGTGGATGTGCCCTGTGGTGCTGCGCTTGTCTGTGCGCGGGGGCGCTGGAGTTTTGAAGGTACCTCCGGCCAGGAAGGGATCTGGCGGGAAGGGGACGTTCTCGTTCTGCCGGATGAGGTGAAGGGAACTCTTAGATCAGAAGTCGGGAGTGACGCTCTTTTGTACGTCGTCATTCCCGACTGACTCTGCCGATGTTCAGGGTTGGGGAGCGGGGCGCCAGTTGGTGGCTGCATCAAGAAGTAGTTCGACTGCTGTGGAGAGGTTTGCGGCTGCCCGAAGATTGATGGGCCAGGGGTCATGCTCCGAAGCCAGATAGGTGGACTGGGCGATTTCCAGCTGAATGGCGTGGATATCCGAGCTGGGCTGGCCATAATGACGGGTTGTGAAGCCCCCTTTGAAACGGCCGTCCCGGACATGGCTGTAGGATGGCAGCGTCTCTGCACGGTTGATAATTGTCTCAGCCAGTTCAGGGGCACAGGACTGGCCGCTGTTGGTGCCGAAATTCAGGTCTGGAAGACGCCCTTCAAACAGTCTGGGAATTTCCGAACAGATGGAATGGGCGTCCCACAGAATGGTCCATCCGAACCTTTCCTTCAGGCGGTTCAGTTCAGCCTGTACGGCATCGTGATAGGGCTTCCAGTAGTGCTCCGTGCGTTCGGCGATCTCTGCTGCATCCGGCTCTTTTCCATCGAGATAGATGGGCTGGCCATCGAATCCCAGCAGAGGAACCAGTCCGGTGCTTGGGCGGCCGGCGTACAGGGCGGCGTCGTCCTGTCCGCGATTCAGGTCAACGACATAGCGGGAGAAATTCGCGCGCAGGATGCCGATTCCCTTTGAAAGTGCGAAAGCATACAGGTGCTCCATGTACCAGTCGGTATCGGGCAGTTTTCTGCCGCGCGGGGTCATGCGCTCGTCCATGCCGGGCGCCAGACGGTCACCCGCATGGGGGATCGTGACCAGGATCGGGAGGGTGCCGGGGGTAAAGGAGAATATGTTCGTCATGGTTCTGATCCGAAAATATCAGGCAGCCGTCAGGGTGCGCAGTGTTGCGTGGAAAGCCTGGGTCAGCCGCGCTTCGTCGGCATGGTGGCCGTCGGTGACGCGCCATCGTCCGGCGCACATGACATGGCGGACCGGGGGATGTGAGGTGGCGAAAATGGCTGAATCGAGAATGTCATCTTCCTGCAGGTCCGGCAGGGACAATGCCTGCTCGTCGATGACGCAGAGATCTGCGCGGGCGCCGGGACGCAGGCCAGCAAGGGATACGCCACAGGCCTGTGCTCCTCCGGCGAGGCACTGATGATACAGCCAGGCACCGATTGATCCCTTCTGGCCCGGGGGCAGGGCGACGCAGCGTTTCTGACGTTGCAGGCGCAGACCATATTCCAGCAGGCGCAGCTCCTCCCACGGGCTGAGCAGGACATTGCTGTCGCTGCCGATGCCGAAGCGGCCACCCTGGGCGACATAGGCTTCGAACGGGAAGATCCCGTCGCCAAGATTGGCTTCGGTAATCGGGCACAGCCCTGCCACGGCTGTGGAGCGCGCGATGGCAGTGACTTCCTCGTCCGAAAGATGCGTGGCGTGAACCAGACACCAGCGGGCATCGATGGAAACATGGCTCATCAGGTGACCTACGGGGCGCTGTCCCGTGATGGACAGGCATGCGTCCACCTCACGCTGCTGTTCGGCAATGTGGATATGGATTGGCGCACCTGGCCCTGCGGCCTGCAGGAGAGGTGAGACATTCTGGATGTCTACCGCTCTTAGCGAATGCAGCCCAATGCCTGTTCTGACCAGTTGTGAGCCGTGCCACTCGGCCTGAAGGTCCGAAAGAATGCCAGCGATCGTTTCAGGGGTGCTGGAGAAACGCTTCTGGGCTTCATTCAGGGGGCTGCCATCAAATCCGCCACGGGCATAGAGGGTGGGCAGCAGTGTAATCCCGATGCCTGCATCCGTGGCTGCGGCGGCGAGGCGGGAGGACATTTCGGCCGGGGACGCATAGGGGCGTCCGTCCACCGCGTTATGGAGGTAATGGAACTCGGCAACCTGGGAATAGCCGGCTTTCAGCATTTGCATATACAGGAATGCGGCCACGTCCTGCATCTGTTCAGGCGAAATGCGATGTGCGAGCTGATACATGCGCGTGCGCCATGTCCAGAACGTGTCGTCCGGGTTCTGCTTCTTTTCGGCCAGGCCGCCCATGGCCCGCTGGAAGGCGTGTGAATGGAGGCTGATCTGTGGAGGGACCACCATGTCATGAAGTGGCATGCTTGGCGTGAAGGTACTGTCCGGGACAATGGATGAAAAAGTCCCGTCCTTCTCTACGGCGATTTTGACATTGTGGCGCCAGCCCTGTGGAAGGAGGGCCTGTTTTGCAAACAATTCGGTCATCACGAAATTCCAGGTTGCACGGCACGGAAGCCCTTGGTGAAAGCGCGTCCTGTTTACTGGGTAGGATCATAATGGGATTGACTGATATGTATATACATATATCACCGTATCCGAAACAATACGGAGAGGAACCATGTGGGATACCCTTTGGCTCAATGTCCACCTCGCGACAGGCGATGATACTCTCATCACGTCCGCGGACGGATATGGATGCATCCGTCATGGTGCCGTAGGAATCCAGAATGGGCGGATCTGCTGGGTTGGTGCAGAAGCGAATCTGCCCGGAGCGCCGGAAAATCTGGCATCCACAAGAGAAGATGGCAGGGGTGGATGGCTGACGCCGGGGCTGATTGATGCCCATACGCATGTCGTATTTGCAGGCGATCGCAGTCGTGAATTTGCTGAGCGCCTGAATGGCGTGTCCTACGAGGAAATTGCGCGCAAGGGGGGCGGCATCCTGTCCACGGTTGCGGCGACACGCGCGGCCTCGGAGCAGGAACTTCTGGAAGTCTCCCTGAAAAGGGTGCGGATGATGATCCAAGAGGGGACGACCTCGCTGGAAGTGAAATCAGGATATGGTCTGACGCTGGCGGATGAACTGAAGCAGCTGCGTGTCGCGCGGGCCATTGGTGAGACGCTGCCGATCCACGTTCACAGGACGTTTCTGGGCGCGCATGCTGTTCCGCCTGAATATCGGGGTCGCGCGGACGATTATCTGTCTTTTCTGGTCAATGAGGTTCTGCCGGCCCTGCATGCCGAAAACCTGATCGATAGCGTTGATGCGTTCTGTGAGAACATTGCCTTCTCACCAGCACAGACAGAAACCCTGTTTAAAGCGGCACAGAAACTTGGACTTCCGGTGCGCATCCATGCGGAGCAGCTTTCTCTGGGAGGGGGGGCTGTTCTGGCAACGCGCTATAACGGGTTGTCCGCCGATCATCTCGAATATGCAGATGAAGAAGCCGTCATGAGTATGGCCTGTCAGAAAACGGTGGCGATGTTGCTTCCGGGCGCATTCTATTTCATTCGGGAAAAGCAGCTTCCTCCCGTCGAGCTGCTGCGGAAGCACAAGGTCGATATCGGCCTTGCTACGGACTGTAATCCCGGGACATCACCGGTTCTGGGTCTGACCTCCATTATGAATATGGGATGCACGCTCTTCCGTCTGACGCCGGAGGAGAGTTTTCGGGCGGTGACATCTGTCGGAGCGCGGGCTCTTGGAAGCGCTCATGAGGTGGGAATCCTCCGTCGCGGAATGCGCGCTGACATGGCGTTGTGGGATATAACGGGCCCGCATGAACTGTCTTACTGGGTTGGGGGCATTCGACCCCTGCGACGTATTTATGGTGGAGTATGTGCGTCTGCTCCTTGATGTGTTTGGAGGCGATTTTGACGTTTTTCATGGTCGAAGAAATCCAGCGGCTTTAGCCAGATTCCGTATTTCGGTGGCAGGGTATGTTGGGAATATGATTTTCCTTTGTTCTCCGGGTTCGATATCGTCATCTTTTTTCGGAGAGTCTGGGACCATGGCTATCAAAGATCCTGTTGTGATCGAGCATCTTAATACGCAGCTTACGAATGAGCTGACGGCGATCAACCAGTATTTCCTTCATGCCCGGACGCTGCGGCACTGGGGTGTGACGCATCTGGGGAAGAAGGAATATGACGAGTCCATTGAGGAAATGCGTCATGCAGACTGGCTGATCGAGCGGATCCTGTTCCTGGGTGGTCTGCCGAATGTCCAGCGTCTGAACCCGATTCTGATTGGTCAGACGGTTCAGGAAATCCTGGAATGCGATCTGAAGCTTGAAGAGAAGGCCATTCAGGATCTGCGGGAAGGGATCGCTTATTGTGAAAGCGTCCGGGACTATGTCTCGCGCGATCTGCTGCTGAAAATCCTCGTCAACGAAGAAGAGCACGAGGACTTCATTGATCGCCAGTTCGATCTGATCAAGCAGGTTGGGATCGAGCGTTATATCCAGAAGAACTCCGCTTCGGCACCCGATCAGGACTGAAGCAGCGTCAGAGTAAGTAATATCTTCGAGCAACCCGGCATTGTCCGGGTTGTTTTTTATGCGGCGTTGAGATGTGTCTGTTCAGACTGGGCTTTCTGAAGGGCCGAGCGCAGCAGGCAGACGATGCCGGGGACGCAGTTGCCGCACTTGGCCTTGCATTTCCGGGCTGAGTAGATTTCCGCCGGTCGGGATGCTCCGTTGTGGATTGCGATTTCGATGTCCTGATGGGACAGCGCGTTGCACGAGCAGACGATCATGGAGAAGCAGGCTTCCGTTCACTGGGACCGATAAAGCAAGCCTAGTGCAAATGCAAATGGTTCGCAAATGCATTTTTGATTTCTGGCGACTCAGGAGGAATCCTGGCTGATCCACCGCTGGACGACGGGGCGGATTGCGAAATTGCTCTGGATGCGGACGACGCCAGGGAGGCGGGAGAGCTCTTCCTTGTGGATGCGTTCGTAATCCGCCAGATCGCGTGCGGCGACGTGGAGCAGGTAATCGGCCTCACCCGTCATGAGATAACACTCCCGGACATCGGGGCATTCACGGATACGGGCTTCGAATCGGCGGAGCGTTTCATCTGTCAGACGCTCAAGGGTGATCTGGACGATGACGGTGGTGAGTTTGTGGGCCGAGCGTTCGTCGATGACGGCTCTGTAGCCCCGGATGACGCCCTGTTCTTCAAGCAGGCGGACGCGTCGGAGGCAGGCCGACGGGGAGAGGCCCACACGCTGTGCCAGCTCGGCATTGCTGAGGCGTCCGTCGTGCTGGAGGATGCGCAGGATCGATTCGGTGATGCGGTCGAAGATCATGATGGAATTATCGGTCTATTTTCGCATTTTCGATCATAGATTTTTTGTTAACTGAAAGATTATGCGGTCATCCGGCAGGATATTCTGATCGGGAAGAGGATAGTCTCATCTTTCATGATGAGTGCATGTCCTGACCCTCTGTGGCCTTCCTATCGTGCCGGTGCCCGCCTGACGGTGGACCTCGACGCGATTGCTTCCAATTACCGGTATCTTCAGACTTTGGCCTCGGGTGCTTCATGTGCGGCGGTCGTCAAGGCGGATGCCTATGGCTTGGGGATCGAACGGGTTGGCCCGGTGCTGGAGAATGCCGGAGCCACGAATTTCTTTGTCGCGCATGTTGATGAAGGCATCAGGCTGCGGTCTGTTGTGTCGGAAAAGGCCCGGATTACGGTGCTGCATGGTCCGCGTCCCGGGGCGTCCGGAGACTGTGTGCGTTATGGTCTGCGGCCTGTCCTGAACAGTCTTGAGCAGATTGCGCTGTGGCGTGACGAGGGTTCGCGGACAGACGTGCTCCCTGAAGCGGTGCTTCAGGTTGATAGCGGGATGTCACGGTTCGGCCTCTCCGGCACCGATCTTGAAATCTTGCAGGCAGATACGAGGCTTATGGAGGGACTGAAGGTCAGTCTTGTCATGAGTCATCTGGCCTGTGCCGATACGCCGGATCATCCGGCCAATCAGGCCCAGAAAGACCGGATGCTGCAGATGTCCGCGCGGCTGCCGCCTGCGCCGCTCAGTCTGTCGGCGTCGTCAGGGATTTTTCTGGGAACGGACTATCATCTGGATGTCGTGCGACCGGGTGCCGCACTGTATGGAATTGCGCCCAACCGGACTGGCCCCAATCCGCTGTCGCCGGTGGTTCGGCTTCAGGCCCATGTTCTGCAGATCCGTGAGATCCTGCCGGGTGAGGGGGTTGGCTACGGCCTGACCTATCGGCCTGACCGGCCGCGCCGGATTGCGACGGTGGCTGTTGGATATGCGGATGGCTTTTCCCGGCTTGGGGCCGGACAGGGCTGTGCGTGGTTCGAGGAGATCCGTTTGCCGATCCTGGGGCGGGTCTCGATGGATTCCCTGATCGTGGATATTTCAGATGTGCCGGAAGGAAAACTTGGTCCCGACATGATGGTGGATCTGATCGGGCCCAGACGCAGTGTCGATGATGTCGCGGAAGCGGCGGGAACGATCGGATACGAGGTCCTGACGTCTCTGGGGCACCGTTTTTATCGGGAATATGTTGGAAATCATGAGAACCCCTCAGAGGGCGATTGACATTCCAGCATGGAAAACAAGATAGACGAAATGAAATCGGACTATGTCATGATGATATCGTCTGTCGCAGCAAATCGGAATTCTCATGTATCTCCGCCGTGATAGAGCTTTGACCGCCATATCCATCATGCTGGATGTCGCTTTTCATGCGGGTCGATCCGGGGTTGTGAGTGGTGCGGATATTGCCAGACGTGGCGACATGCTGCGTCGGGGGATCGAGCCCGTGCTGCAGGCGCTGTCCCGGGCCGGGCTGCTTTCCAGTGTCCGTGGCCCCAAGGGAGGCTATCGCCTCGGGCGGCCACCGCGGACCATTACGCTGAACGAGATTGTCCGGACTGTGACGGAAGATCCGGAAATGCCTGGGGACGGAATTAATCTTCTGCGGACCAAGGTTCTGGAGCCGTTCTGGCAGTTGGTGGATCAGGAGGTTTCGGAAAAGATGGCGTCCGTCACGCTGGAGCATCTGCTGCAGAATGCGGAAGAGGCGGGAATGCAGCGTCCAAGCCGGGCACCGATTTCTTTCTCCATATAACCAGTAAAAAAAGTATTTTGTAAAAACCACGAAATGCGTTTTACAGGGCTGGATATCTTACCATGATGGATCAATGTTTGATCCTGTGTGGTGAATTCCCTGTTCTCGATCTGCCTGCGTTCTGCTGTTCAGGCGTGGGAACAGGGACGGATTCATGATGGGTCCGGTCTGAAGGTCAGGTCGGGATTCATCAGGAAGGTGAGCGCTGATGAAACGTCCTGTCCGACTTGAACCTGGCCAGAAGCTGGTTCTGACTGCCAACCGCCTTCTGGATGGGCGTACCGTCTGGTGGTGCGCGGACGGAACGTGGGATCTTCACATTGGATGCGCGGCGCTGCTGGATGCGGATGAGGCGGAAGCGTTGCTCTCCCGTGCGTCGGAACAGGCCCAGCGTGATGGTGTGGTTGGTGTGTATGATACGGCAGTGCAGGCCGTTGTTCCACCAGAGCCTGTCACGGTTCGTGAAAAGATCCGGGCGCATGGCCCGACAGTTCATCCCGAATTTGCAGTGGAGACCGAACAGTGAGCATTCCTGTCGGCCATTATCAGTATGACCGGATAGACCGGGATTTCCTTCAGGCGCGGATTGCCGAGTTTGAGGGGCAGGTGCAGCGTCGTCTGGACGGGACGCTGAGCGAAGACGAGTTCAAGCCGCTGCGGCTGATGAACGGCCTTTATCTGCAGCTTCATGCCTATATGCTACGGGTGGCCATCCCCTATGGGATTCTGGACAGTCGGCAGCTGCGCAAACTGGGTGAGATCGCCCGGCGGTATGATCGCGATTACGGGCATTTCACCACGCGGCAGAACATTCAGTTCAACTGGATCCGGCTGGAGGATACGCCGGCCATCCTGCGTGAGCTGGCTGAGGTGGACATGCATGCCATTCAGACCAGCGGGAACTGCATCCGCAATGTGACGGCGGATGAGTATGCGGGGGCGGCGGCGGATGAGCTGGTGGATCCGCGGGTTCATGCGGAAATCCTGCGCCAGTGGTCCACGCTGCATCCCGAGTTCACGTTCCTGCCGCGCAAGTTCAAGATCGCGATTTCGGGCAGTCCGAATGACCGTGTGGCGGCGCGTTTTCATGATATCGGAATTCTGGCGCGTCCGGGTGCGGATGGCGCGCCGGTGTTCCGGATTTTCGTGGGCGGTGGTCTGGGGCGGACGCCGATCATTGGCGAAGAGCTGTTCGACAGCGTGCGGGAAGAGCATCTTCTGGCGACGCTTGAGGCCATTCTGCGCGTCTATAATGCGCATGGGCGGCGGGACAATATCTACAAGGCGCGGATCAAGATCCTGGTCCAGGCGATCGGGGTCGAGGCCTATCGCGAGGCTGTCGAGGCGGAGCTCGCCCAGATGGATCTGGAGCGGTATCGGCTGACGCCGGAGGCGGTTGCGGCGATCCGGTCGCGGTTTGCCGTGCCACAGCTTGAGGCGCCGGCCGATGCGGACGCTGTTTTGGCGCAGCAGCGGCGGGATGATCCGCTCTTTGACCGCTGGGTGCGGAGCAACACGCATGTCCACCGTGACCCGGGACATATCATTGCGACCATTTCGCTGAAGCCTGCGGGCGGGATTCCGGGCGATGCGACGTCGGCGCAGATTGCGCGTCTGGCGGATCTGGCGGATGCGTATTCGTTCGGGGAGATCCGGATTACGCATCTGCAGAACGTGGTTCTGGGGCATGTGCGCAAGGACCGGCTGCGGGATCTGTGGCTGGGGCTGGCGGAAGTCGGGCTGGCGGAAGCGAATATCGGTCTGATTGGCGATATCGTGGCGTGCCCGGGGCTGGATTACTGCGCGTTGGCGAATGCCCGGTCCATTCCGATTGCGCAGAAGCTGGGGGCCCGGTTTGCGGATACGGCGCTTCAGGCGGAAATCGGGGCGCTGCGGATTAACATCTCGGGCTGCATCAATGCCTGTGGGCATCATCACGCCGGGCATATCGGGCTTCTGGGCGTGGACAAGCGCGGGGAAGAGTTCTTCCAGCTGACGGTTGGTGGCCGGGCCGAGAATGGTGCGGCGATCGGGACGATTCTGGGCGCGGCGCTGCCGGAAGACGAGACCGTGGATGCGATTGCGCGGCTTGTGGATTGCTATCTTGGGCGCCGGGAGAGCGGGGAGACGTTTCTCGATACGCTGACACGTCTGGGGCATGAGCCTTTCAGGGAGGCGGCTTATGAGACTGTTTGAACTCGGCGAGCGGTCGGCACAGGTTCATGATGTGCTGGTGACTCTTGCAGAACTGGCGGAGCGGGATGATGCGCGGGCGGTTCTGCTGGAAAGTGCGGATGATCCGGCGCTTCTGAAGCCTTATCTGAACCGGCTGGATCTTGTGGTGTTGCGGTTCCCGGTTTTCCGGGATGGACGCGGGTTCACGCAGGCTCGGGAGCTTCGGGAATATCTGCGGTTTTCGGGCGAGATCCGCGCGGAAGGGCATATTCTGCCGGACCAGGCGGCGTTTCTGCGTCGCTGTGGGGTGGACAGTGTGGTTCTGCCGAAGGACGGCAATGGTGACCCGGCTTTGTGGGAAAAGCAGCTCCGGCAGTTTCCGGTGGCGTATCAGCGCTCGGTTCTGCCGGAGCGGTCTGTGGGGCCGGGGCTTCGGGTGGAAGTGGCGTCCTAACGGGCGCCGAACCAGCCGCGGCGCCAGAACCAGAAGAGTGGCAGAACGACCGAAAGGACCATGAGGGTCAGGCCGTAGGGGTAGCCGTATTTCCATGACAGTTCCGGCATGTTGTGGAAGTTCATGCCGTAGATGCCGGCGATCAGGGTGGGAAGGATGCCGATTGCGCTGACGACGGTCAGGACTTTCATGCCGTCATTCTGTTCGATGCTGATGAAGCCGAGTGTGGCGTCGAGCAGGAACTGGACCTTGTTGACGGTCTGGGCATCGAAGTCGTTGAGGGAGGCGATGTCGCGTCCTGCGACCTTGATGCGGGTTCTCAGGGCCTGGGGATCCTTTTCGGTCCTGTCGCCGATATAGATCAGGATCCGATCCAGGCCGAGCAGGCTGTCGCGGGTCATGGAGGCAAGGTCGCCGCCATGGCCGAGGCGCCGCAGGGTTTCGCGCAGCATCTCGCCGGCCCGGGCGGGGTCACGGGGGCGGTCGGTGTTGAAGACCCGTTTGGAGATGGCGTCGAGGTCGCGGCCCAGGCCTTCCAGAATGTCTGCCAGACGGTTGATGACTTCTTCGATGATCTCGACGAGGATTTCGTTGGCGGAGGGCTCGCCTTTGGCGGGGTCGCGTTCGGCCTGACGGCGTCCGACGATGTCAAAGCCATAATAGTCGGCATAACGGACGGTGATGAGGCGTCTGTCAGTCAGGACGAAGCCGATTGGCAGGGAAAATGCCGTGTCTTCGGTGCGTCTGACGAGGGGGGTTGAAAGATAGAGGACCCCACCCTCTTCGTGATGGCGGGACGAGCTTTCGATTTCCTCAAGTTCCTCCCGGCGGGGGATATGGGTGCCAAGGGCCTTTTCAGCACGGTCGATTTCGTCCGCGGTCGGATTGATGAGATCGAGCCAGACCGCTTTGGAAATATCGACATCCGGTCCGATTTCCCGGGCCGGAACGCCAGCGGGGCGAACGAGGAACATCAGGCAGATCCTTGGGACAAATGAAATGGCTGTGAGGCTCTCTCATGTCCTGACTGCCGCGGGATCGCAAGGTCCTGTCCCGGAATTGTTTCAGGAGACGTCGGAAATCAGCGAGGTGGATGGACGGCGCGGGCTGCCCTTGGTATCGCATTGGAGCCCTGAAGTGGAACCGAGTGCGGTATGACGAACACATCTTCTCCCCTGTCCTCTCCTTTGGTCAATTCCCTCCGTTCCGGTCCGGATGACCGGGGGCGGTTCGGGATTTTCGGTGGCCGCTTCGTTGCGGAAACGCTGATGCCGCTGCTGCTTGAGCTGGATGAGGCCTATCGCGCCACGCAGGCCGATCCGGAATTTCGCAAGGAGCTGGATTATTACCTGAAGGATTATGTCGGTCGTCCGAGCCCGCTGTGGTTTGCGCAGCATCTGACGGAAGAGCTTGGCGGGGCGAAGGTCTACTTCAAGCGTGAAGAGCTGAACCATACCGGTTCGCACAAGCTCAACAACGTCATGGGCCAGATTCTTGTTGCCCGGCGGATGGGCAAGACGCGGATTGTTGCGGAGACCGGCGCGGGGCAGCATGGTGTGGCGACGGCAACGGTCTGTGCGCTTTTCGGGCTGAAATGCACGATTTACATGGGCGCGACTGATGTCGAGCGTCAGAAGCCCAATGTGTTCCGCATGCATCTGCTGGGCGCGGAAGTGAAGCCGGTGACGGCCGGGGCGGGGACGCTCAAGGATGCGATGAACGAGGCGATGCGCGACTGGGTGGCTAATGTCGCCGACACGTATTTCCTCGTTGGTACGGTCGCGGGGCCTCATCCGTATCCGGAGATGGTTCGTGATTTCCAGTCCGTCATCGGGGTTGAAGTCAAGGAGCAGATTACTCAGGCCGAGGGGCGTCTGCCGGATGTGATCGTGGCGGCCATCGGGGGCGGCTCGAATGCGATGGGGATTTTCCATCCGTTCCTCGATGATGCATCTGTCAGGCTGATCGGTGTCGAGGCGGCGGGGCATGGGCTGGATTCCGGGAAGACGGCGGCGTCCATTTCCCGTGGTCGGCCGGGTGTGTTGCATGGCAACCGGACGTATCTGCTTCAGGATAGGCACGGACAGATCGAAGAGGCTCATTCGATCAGTGCGGGGCTGGATTACCCAGGGATCGGGCCGGAGCATTCCTGGCTGAATGATATCGGGCGGGCCGAATATGTCGGGGTGACGGATGAGGAAGCGCTTGAGGCGTTCCAGGTCTGCACGCGGTCGGAGGGCATCATTCCGGCGCTCGAATGTGCGCATGGGCTGGCGCATGTCATGAAGATTGCGCCCGCGATGGCGAAGGACCAGATCATTGTCCTGAATGTCTCCGGTCGTGGGGACAAGGATATCTTTACTGTGGCGCATCATCTGGGAGTGAAGCTGTGAGCCGTATCCAGACACGTTTTGCCGCCCTGAAGAAGGAAGGGCGTGGCGCCCTGATTCCGTATCTTCAGGCCTGTGACCCGGATTATGATACTTCGCTGGAACTGCTGCGGGCGATGCCGGCGGCGGGGGCGGATCTGATCGAGATCGGGGTGCCGTTTTCCGATCCGTCCGCGGATGGGCCGACGATTCAGGCGGCAGCACTTCGCGGCCTCAAAGCCGGGGCGACGCTGGGGCGTGTGCTGGAAATGGTCCGGGCGTTCCGCGAGACCGACAATGAAACGCCGATCGTGCTGATGGGGTATCTGAACCCGATCGACAGCTATGGTCCGGCCGAGTTCTGCTTTGATGCGGCTCAGGCGGGTGTGGACGGGATCATCGTCGTCGACATGCCGACTGAAGAGGCGGATCTGCTGGATGCGCATGCGCGGGAAGCGGGCCTCGATATCATCTCGCTGGTGGCGCCGACGACGTCGAACTCCCGTCTGTTCCACGTCCTGCGGGACGCAAGCGGGTTCGTCTATTATGTGAGCATTACCGGGATTACCGGGACGAACAGTGCGAGTGCGGCGGATCTGGAGAAGGCGCTCCCGCGGATCCGGGAGGCGACCAGCCTGCCGGTGGCCATCGGGTTCGGGATTTCCACGCCGGAGCAGGCGCGGACGGCGTCGCGGATCGGGGATGCGGCTGTTGTGGCTTCGGCTTTGATCAAAACCATGGCCGGCACGCTTGAGGATGGCCGGGCGACGGAGCGGACCGTCCCGTCCGTTCTGAAGCAGCTTGAAGGTCTGGCTGCGGCCGTCCGGGCCTGATTTCTGATGTCCCGGCAGGCTGGTGCCTGCCGGGACAGGGTACTCAGACGCCGTTGCTGCGCAGGGACAGTCCGAAGAGGACGGTTGCGACGCCGGCCATCAGCAGTTCCACGGCGATGAACATGCCGATCAGCCACAGGCCGGACCAGGGCAGTGTCATGTAGAGCATGATGCCGATGATCAGCGTGACAAGTCCGCTGATGGCGAGAGCGAGCCAGCTTCTGTTGTTGCGGTGGCCGCCAGCCCAGAAGGTGCGGGCGAGACCTGCGAAGATCAGGCAGCCTGCGAGGATGGCGGTCAGGAAGATCGAGCCGGTGGCGGGCTCTTCGATCAGGAGCAGTCCGCCGAAAATATAGAGGCCGCCGATCAGTCCGGAAAGCCACTGGTTCGGGACGGGCAGGCCGCGATGGGCGAAGCTCTGCATGACCTGGGCGACGCCGCCGATGATCATCAGGACGCCGAGGATGACCATGCTGGTCAGGGTGGTGGCGACTGTATCCAGGGCGGCCAGGATGCCGAGAATGATCAGGGAAGCTCCGAAACCGATGAACCAGCCGGGCTTGAGGCCTTGTGGGCTGGGGAAGCGGATGGTGTTGAAACTGTCGGACATGGTCTTCTCCGTTCAGGAACGTGGTCTGTCGGGCTGGCTCTTTTCGGGAAAGGGGCCGGATCCCGGACATGACGTCCGCTGTGATGGGTCGTGTCGGGGAAGATGGCATGATTTGTGATGCAGGCGGGAGAGATAAGACAGGCCCGCTGATGGTTGGGCTGGCATATTTGGCCTCCGGGCGTTAAAACGCGCCAGAGAATGCAGCCCTTCGCCGGGCTTTAACCCCACTCCGTCCTTTGTCCTGAAGGCGGGCAGAAAGTAACGAGACGACATGAGCTGGATGACCGACTACGTCCGACCCAAGCTGCGTGGCCTGCTTCAGCGGGACGTGCCGGACAATCTGTGGACCAACTGCGAATCCTGCGGGCAGATGATGCTTACCAAGGAGCTGGAGCGGTCCGAGAAGGTTTGTCCGCATTGCGGGCACCACATGCGGGCGACGGCGAAGGAGCGTCTGGGCTGGACGTTTGATGGGGGGGAATACACCACCATCGAGCTGCCGAAGATGCCGGTGGATCCGCTGGGGTTCAAGGATTCCAAGCGTTATACGGATCGTCTGAAGGATGCGCGGAACAAGTCGCATCTTGATGAGGCACTGGTCGTTGCTCATGGCATGATCAAGGGACAGAAGGCCGTGGTTGCCGTCATGGCGCCCGAGTTCCTGCTGGGGACGATGGGCGCTGCGCTGGGCGAGGCTTTCGTGGCTGCCTGCCGTCTGGCTGTTCTGCAGAAGGCGCCCCTGGTGGTCTATACGGCTTCGGGTGGGGCGCGGATGCAGGAAGGCGTTGTCAGCCTGATGCAGATGCCGCGGACGACGATCGGTGTGCAGATGCTTCAGGAAGCAGGTCTGCCTTATGTTGTCGTGTTTACGAACCCGACGACGGGTGGTGTTTCGGCGTCTTTCGCGATGCTGGGCGATGTGCATATTGCCGAGCCCAATGCGCTGATCGCGTTTGCGGGGCCGCGCGTCATTCAGGATACCGTTCGTGAGAAGCTGCCGGAAGGCTTTCAGCGTTCGGAGTATCTGCGTGAGCATGGCATGGTCGATATCGTGGCCAAGCGCTCCGAGCTTCCGGAACTTCTGGGGCGGATTCTGGGCATCATGATGCGCCAGAAAACCATTTCCGACGCGGCGGCCTGATGACTGCGGAGCGTGGGGCGCCGGTTCGGCTGTCCGGCGAATATCAGGGACGGCCGGGTGCTGTTCTTGCGCGGTTGCAGGAGCTTTATCCGGCGCTGATTGATCTTTCGCTGGGGCGGCTTGAGGCGCTTCTGGCGAAGCTGGGCAATCCCGAGCGTCATCTGCCGCCAGTCATTCATGTGGCCGGGACGAACGGCAAGGGTAGCACCTGCGCCAATCTGCGGGCGATTGCCGAGGCGGGTGGTCTGCGCGTTCATGTCATGAGCAGCCCGCATCTGGTGAGCGTGACCGAGCGCTTCCGGCTGGCGGGGCGGCTTGTGGATGAGGATGTTCTGGTTGCCGCGCTCGAGAAAGTCGAGCAGGTCAATGCCGGTGCTCCGATTACGGTTTTCGAGGTTCTGACGGCGGCGGGGTTCTTGCTGTTTTCGCAGGTTCCGGCCGATCTGGTGGTGCTGGAAGTCGGGCTTGGGGGACGGCTGGATGCGACCAATGTCGTGCCGAAGCCTGCGGCCTGCGTGATTACGCCGGTCAGTCTGGATCATGAGGCGTTTCTGGGCAGTACGGTTGCGGCCATTGGTGGGGAGAAGGCCGGGATCATCAAGGAGGGTGTGCCGGTTGTTTCGGCGGCCCAGGTACCGGAGGCGCTGGATGTCATTCGTCGCCGGGCTTCAGAGTTGAATGCACCGCTTCGGGTGATTGGGGAGGATGTTGTCTTCACCGAACACGCCGATGGTCTGGAATATCGGGATGCGGATGGTGCGCTCTCGCTGCCGCTGCCGGCTCTGAAAGGGCAGCATCAGGCCGGGAATGCGGCGCTGGCTGTGGCCGCATTACGGGTTTCGGGACTGACGCTGCCGGTTTCGGCCTATCGGGGGATTTCCGAGACTTTCTGGCCTGCGCGGTTGCAGAAACTGGATGGTACGCTGGCGCAGATGCTTCCTGCCGGATGGGAACTCTATCTGGATGGTGGTCACAATCCGGATGCCGGGCAGGTGCTGGGAACGGTTCTGGATGGCTGGAAAGACCGGTCTGTCCATGTGATTGCCGGTGTGAAGCAGACCAAGGATGCATCGGGGTTCTTGAAGCCGATTGTTGAGCGGGCGGCTTCGGTTCAGGCGGTGGCGGAGCCGGGGCAGCATCTGGCGATGCCGGTCGAAGAGATCATTGCGGCTTCGGGGGGGCGGGCGATTGCCGGTCCGACTGTCAGGGAAGCTCTGGAGCGTCTGGTCACTGAAGGGGGTGCGCCTGCACGCGTACTGATCTGCGGCAGTCTTTATCTGGCGGGTGTGGTTCTGGCAGAGGATGGCTGGGTCGCGAGGTAATCCGTTTCTGGTCGCGATGCAGGATGGTAGAAGGGCAGCGTGAACATGATCGAATCGCATTCCTCTCCGACCGTCTCTGATGCTTCCTCGAACGACGGAGATCTGGGTGTCCTGCTGAGGCGCAGCCCGCCGTCCAGCACGGCCGCCGAGCAGGCGCTTCTGGGCGCCATTCTGACCAATAACAAGGCGTATGAGCGGGTTTCGGACTTTCTGGAACCTGCTCATTTTTCTGATCCGCTCAATGGACGGATCTATGAGGCCATTGCCCGACGGATCGAGCGCGGGCAGTTGGCCGATCCCGTGACCATGCGGGCGGAATTCGAGCATACCGGTGTTCTGGATGCTGCGGGTGGCCCGGCCTATCTGGCCAAGCTGCTGACGGCGATGGTGGGTATCGTCAATGCGGGTGATTATGGGCGGGTGATTCATGATGCCTGGGTGCGCCGGCAGCTGATCGATATTGGTGAAACTGTCGTTAACAATGCCTTTGGAGCGCGGCCTGATCTGGATGGTTCCGATCAGATTGCGGCGTCTGAAGAAGCATTGTTCAAGCTGGCGACGGAGCGGGGCCAGGAAGGCGGGTTCGTCTCGTTTACCAAAGCCCTGACGGAAGCGGTCAGTGTTGCGACCAAGGCCTATCAGCGGACCGGAGACGTGGTCGGTCTGACGTCGGGTTTGCGGGACTTCGACAAGCGGACGGGTGGGCTTCATCCGTCGGATCTGATCATCCTTGCCGGACGTCCTGCGATGGGCAAGACGGCGCTCGCGACCAAGATCGCGTTCTCTGCAGCGCGCTCGATCCTGCGGGATGCGGAGGACAGCGGCGAGAAGCCCAAGGGATCGGTTGCGATTTTCTCGCTGGAAATGTCATCCGAGCAGCTGGCGACCCGTATTCTTTCGGGTGAGGCCGAAGTTTCGGGTGAGAAGATCCGTCGTGGTGATATCGGGCAGAAGGAATTTGACCGGTTTGTCCGGGTTGCCCGCGAGCTGCAGCGACTGCCGCTCTATATCGACGATACGCCGGCGATTTCCCTGTCTGCCATGCGGACGCGGTGCCGCCGCCTGGCGCGGACGCAGGGGCTGAGCCTGGTGGTGGTGGATTATCTGCAGCTGATGCGGCCGGCCATCGGGACGAAGCCTGACAGTCGTGTTCTGGAAATTTCGATGATTACGCAGGGGCTCAAGGCGATTGCGAAAGAGCTTTCCGTGCCCGTGATTGCGTTGTCCCAGCTCTCACGTCAGGTCGAATCGCGTGAGGATAAGCGGCCGATGCTGTCGGATCTGCGCGAATCGGGTTCGATCGAGCAGGATGCGGATGCGGTCATGTTCGTTTATCGCGACGAATATTATCTGCAGCAGCGTCAGCCCAAGGACAGTGCCTATGATAGCAATGACAAGTTCCAGGCTGCGACAGAAGAATGGCAGCGCAAGATGGCTCTGGTGCACAACAAGGCAGAGCTGATTCTTGAGAAGCAGCGGCATGGCCCTACCGGAATGATCCAGCTGTATTTCGAAGGGGAATATACCCGGTTCGGAGATCTGGACGTTATTCACGAGTAGCTCTGCGGACAGGGCGAGTACTTTGAATGATGCGGATATCCCTCCGGCGATCCTGTCTGAGGGATAGAGCTGCCCAGCGGTTCTGATCGTGAAAAAATCGTCGGGATTTTTTTTCGGAAAAGCGTCCGCGTGGGCAGGTATGGAATGTCTCTATAATTGAATCAGTACTTCAAAAGTACAGATTTCATTAAAATATACAGTCAGAAAAAAGCTGTAATATGAAACTCTTCAGCGTGATTTCTCTGTGAAACGCGGTTGAAGGTGCCTGTCCGCTGTGCCGAATTGTGGCTGCAATGCGAAAAACTGGCGACAGCCAAAATCTGTCTTAATGGCTTAAAGCCATATTTGTTCCTTGACCCAATGGCACAGTGCCATTAATTTATCGTTAATCGGTGGTTGCCATGGGGGCGATCAACGGGAAAGGAAGGGAACCGGTCAATGAATTCAGGCACTCTGATGACCGGGGATGTTTCTGATTTGTTCATTCCATCGATGAGGCGAGTTTATCGTGTCGTATCGAATGGGGGGCGCCTGAATGCGTACGGAAACCAGTGAAACAGTCACTAATGGATCTCCTCATCTGGTCTCTTGGGCGGATCAGGTGTGTCGGAAGATGTGTTTCTGTCCGTGTTCGGAGCCATGTCTTGCCGCTGGAGCACCAGTTCTGGGTGCAGGGCAGCCAGCCGCAGGGCCAGTTCTTCGTCGGTACGACCGTTCAGGACGCCTTTCAGAAGAAAATCTGTCGAGACGCGCAGGCGGTTCGACAGGGCCGCAATGAGGAAGACGCTGGGCGCGCGGTCACCGCGTTCGATCTTGTTGAGGGTCGAAGCGTCAACGCCCAGCAGGCGGGCGCATTCGCTCTGATTGGGCATGACGAGTTCACGAGCCCAGGAAATGCGAGTTCCGATGGCTCGTTGGAGTGCAGTCAGAGAGTCCGGGCGCTTGTGTTTGGCCATGAGGCCTTTTTAGCAATGGCTTTATGCCAAATCCAGAAGAAGTTTTTTTTATCACAAACTATGGCATTTTGCCAAAGTTGGTAACAGTTCTGTACTGGTGAAGGATGTTGAGATGAGGCAGGTCAAGTCAGGTTCCGCACCCCGGCGGGTGTCCGCAAGTGCCCTCGCCGCCATGCTGGCGTCCGATGGTTGGCTACCTGAGCAGGGAAGTGCACGCAAGGGGCGGGGACGTTCTGCCAGGAAAACATCTGAGGCGTCGGCTTCACGTGTGCGGATGGGGACGGACCGGGAGACGGAGGCCTTGCCGGCGGGTCATCCTGTGAGCTGGAATGCGTTGTGGGGCGCGGATCTGGTGCCGGTCTTTCCGGGATTGCAGCCGATGGGTGGCCGTGAGGCCGGGCTGGAGATCAACTGATGTTCGAGATGGTGCGGGAAATACCGGTTGCTGCTGCGGGACTGTCTGATTGTGTGGTCAGGCCGACTGGGGAGCGGTACCGCCATTCGGAAATCCGTGAGGTTGGAAATACGTTCCGGGTCGTAAATGCGGTGCAGTCCATGTATGACGCCGGCGATATCGGGGACGATGAACTGGCTGCTGCGGATCGCTGGTATCGCGAATATGTCTTTGCCTCTCTGGGTGTGGTGGAAAATTCGCCTTCTGATGGTCGTGTCAGGGAGCGGGGAGACATTCACACCTGGATGATGGGCCGCGGACAGTGTTCTGCGCGGATTACGCAGATTCGTGACATGCTGGGGCTGTGCGCGCATGTTCGTCTCGAGATGCTCCTGGCGCGGGAGATGTCGTTTTCGGCCATGGCGCGGCATCTCTATCCGGCTCTGTCGGAAGGGCGTGCGCGGATGAAGGTGTCGGCTCAGTGTGCACTGCTTCTGGAGCAGCTGGCGCATGTCTATGAAACGCTGTCCAAAAAGAAAAACCGGAAAAAATCTGGTTAACGATAAATTACCGCTTGATATCTGAACGCAGTTTTGATACAAAAAACACATACTGAAGAATTACGACATGAAAATCTGAAGCCGGCCTTTCGAAAGAGGGCCGGCTTTTATTTTGGAAGTTTCCTGATTTATGGAAAAGTGTGAAATTTCTTCTGGTAGCGTTGTGTTGTCTGGCAGGCAGACATTCATTGTTCTTCAGAAAAATGCAGGTTCATTTGTCGGATGTCCTCTCGTTTATGAAGGCGAGCCGGTTCATCGGGCGGATGTCGTTCTGGAATGGCATGAACTGGTGGACGCAGGTCTTTCCCGCCTGGATGTCCGATGCAGGTCCATTCCCTGTCAGCGGTCGGTTCTTTCCGCCCGGGTGATTGGACGGATCGCGCCGGAAACCCTTTCCCGTGTGGCGCTGCGTGCCGACCGTGAGCAGACGCAGCGGAATGTGGAAACTCTGGCGCGGCGAGGAACGGGACATGGGGTGCGGACCCGGCAGAAGCCGGTTCGGGCTGTCTGGCTGGAGGGGGGCATGTTGATGAGCCGCAGGGAGGCTTCGTTGAGAGCCGTCTAATGGTTGGTTCTCAGGGCGATCTGGGGAAAAGGTTGAAGCAGATGGATGAAGACGTATCTGGTAAATGTTCTTTGCGACGGGAACAGTCTTGGGAACGGAAGAAAAGATTTCTCGAACATCTGTCTGTGAGTGGAAATATTTCTGAAGCCGGGCGTGTCGCTGAGGTCCGGCGCAGTACGTTATATCTCTGGAAAGATACGGATAAGGAATTTTCTTCCCGCTGGGAGGAGGCTCTGGAAGAGGCTGCGGATGCTCTTGAAGCGGAAGCGCGTCGACGTGCCGTGGAGGGATATGACGAGCCTATTACCTATGCGGGGCGAGTTGTCTGCGATCCGGATACAGGCAATCCGATTGTTCGCAAGCGGTATAGCGACGGGTTGATGGCGTTTCTGCTTCGGGCACATCGTCCGTCCCGTTTCAGGGCGGGTATGGAGTCCGAAGGGCGGTCGGGTACGATTTCGATCAGCATCAGCAGTGATGACAGCGCCCTTTAGGCTGAATGATTCGCAGCGTGAGGCGGTGCGGCTGCTTGGTGGGCCGGCAAGACATATTCTTCTGAGAGGCGGGTCGCGGTCGGGGAAGACCTTTGTTCTGGTTCGGGCCGTTGTGATCCGGGCGCTGAAGGCTCCGGACAGTCGGCATGGCATTTTTCGCCATCGACTGACTGCGCTGAAGGCGTCTGTTCTGCGGGATACGTTTCCGAAGGTCATGCGGATGTGTTTTCCGCAGGTCGGATGGAAGCTGGACCGGCAGGACTGTGTCGTGACGTTCCCGAATGGATCGACGATCTTTTTCGGGGGGCTGGATGACGAGCAGCGGACCGAGAAGATTCTGGGTCTGGAGTTTGCGACGGTTTATCTGAACGAGGCCAGTCAGATCAGCTATGGCGCGCGGAACATGCTTCTGACGCGTCTGGCGCAGAAGACGGGTCTTGCGGTCAAGGAATATATCGATGCTAACCCGCCGAGCATGGGGCATTGGCTCTATGCGCTTTTCGAAAGCGGGATCGAGCCCAAATCGGGGGAACCGGTCGGGGACAGGTCGCTGTATGCGACGATGATCCTCAATCCGCAGGCCAACCGGGATAATCTGAGCGAGGATTATCTCGCCAGCCTTGAAGCGCTCCCTGAGCGGGAAAAGCGGCGGTTTCTGTATGGTGAATATCAATCGGTTGTTGAAGGCGCGCTGTGGCGGCTGGAGATGTTCCGGCGCGAGGCGGCGATTACGGCGCAGAGCCGGGCGGATGTGGCGGCTCGGATGCGGCGTATTCTGGTGTCTGTTGATCCTTCGGGGGCTGCGGGACCGGAAGATTACAGGTCCGACGAGATCGGGATTGTGGTCTGCGGCATTGATGCGGCTGGTGTGGGGCATGTTCTGGAAGATCTGTCTGCCAGGGATAGTCCGGCGGGCTGGGCTGCCAGGGCCCTGCGGGCATTTGATGAATGGGGTGCTGAACGCATTGTTGCGGAGCGGAACTTCGGCGGGGCTCTGGTAGAGGGCACGATCCGGAGTGTGCGGGCGCATGCCTCGGTCAAGCTGGTGACGGCGGCGCGGGGCAAGGCGGCGCGCGCGGAGCCGGTTGCGGCACTCTATGAGGTTGGCAGGGTTATTCATCATGGCCGGTTTACGGCTCTGGAGGATCAGCTCTGTCATTTCTCGGTCAGCGGGTATCGCGGGCCACGGTCTCCGGATCGGGCGGATGCGATGGTCTGGGGGCTGAGTGAACTGATGCTTGCCGGAAGCGGTGGCATGACGGGCTGGAGCTCGTCTGGATTTTCGCTGGCGCGCTGAACTGACCCTCCGGGTCGGGTGGCGGCCTGAAACAATGGAGAACACATGGACTGGTTGTCCCTGCAACAGCGTTACGCTGTTCCCGCGGGTGCGTCCGCGCGGACGGCGCGGCTGCTGGCGCTCAAGCGTGTTCTGGATGGAACGCAGTATGATGCGCTGCCGCATCCGTTCTCGATGGAGAAGTCTGGGGCGGGGGAATATATTCCGCTGTCCAGCCGACGTCCTTCTGTTCGCACGAATTTGTGCCGGACGGTCGTGGATGAGTCGGTGTCGCTGCTGTTCGGGGATACGCACTGGCCGGGTCTGGTGACGGATGATGCGCGGGTGGCGCATGCCCTGAGCGCGTTCGCGTCGCAGACCCGGCTGGCGTCACTTCTTATGGAAGCGGCGCGACTGGGTTCGGTGGGGTCGGTTGCGATCCTGTTCGAGGTCTCGGCCGGGGTTCCGAAACTCTCAGTTCTGGAGACGGCGTATCTGACGCCGTTCTGGGATGATGCGACGGGGGAGCTGCTTCGGGTTGAGGAGCGGTTTCTGGTCCGGGGGCGGGATCTGGCGGCGCAGGGCTATCCGATTGCGGATGAGCTTCTGGGGGCGCAGTTCTGGTGGCAGCGGATCTGGACGCCTCTGGACTGTGCGGTTTCCGTACCCTGGCTTGTGGGGATGGATGGCGGGGTCCGCGACGAGAGCCGGTCCGTGCGGCATGGGCTGGGGTTTGTTCCGATTGTGTGGACGCGCAATCTGGGCGGACCTTACGGGCGTGATCCGGAAGGTGAATGCACGTTTGAGCGCGCCATCGATACGGTCATCGAGGCGGATTATCTGCTGTCTCAGGCCGGGCGCGGGCTGAAATACGGGTCTGATCCGACCCTGGTCCTGAAGACGGGTGGGTTTTCCGACGGGGTGGCGCATCAGGGGGGCGCGGCTTCGGCGCTGACACTTCCGCCTGAGGGTGATGCCAAGTTGCTGGAAATCAACGGGAATGCGGCGGGGGCGGTGCTCGATCATTATCGGGAATTGCGTCTGGTGGTGCTTGAGCAGTTGCATGGCAACCGGGCGCATGGCGACCGGGTTGGCGGTGCGCAGTCGGGCAAGGCCATGGAGATGATGTGTCAGCCGCTGATCTGGCTGGTGGATCGTCTGCGGCATTCCTATGGTGAGGGAGCGCTCCTCTCGATTTACCGGATGGCGTGCCGGTTTTCCTGTGTTCTGGAAAACGGACTGCGGATCGGGGGAACGCTGGTCAAGGACCTGCCGTACTGCCGCATGAGTTTGCGGTGGCCGGCATGGTTTCCGTCTACCGATCCGGAGCTGCTGTCACTGACGCAGGGTCTGGTGACGGCGGTCTCCAATGGAATTCTGAGCCGTGAGACGGCGGTTCGGATGTTTGCGATGGCATCGGGAAATTCTGATCCGAATACGGAATGGAAAATGCTGGAGCAGTGGTGTGCTTCTGAACAAGCATGAGTGTTGACGGGGGAATGATGTCCGGAACTGATGACACCATTGAGGATGTGGAGGCTCTGCGTCAGGCGCTGAATGAAGCGCGGAGCGAGGTTGAGGCGGTCCGTCAGGAAATGACGGAGGTTGTGACGCGACAGGAGACGCTTCAGCGCAGTCATGAGGAAGCGCTGGCCCGGGTACGGGAGGACAGTGACCGGGAAGTCATTGTGGCGGCGCTTCGGGCGGAGGCGATCCGCAATGGTGCGCATAATCCTGATGATGTCGTGCGGCTGATTGATCTGGAAGGGATCAACCGGGGCGAGGATGGTTCCGTGGTCGGTGTGGCCGAGGCTTTGCAGCAGGCCCGTCAGGAGCGGGCCTATCTGTTCGGCGAGGTGCTGCGGCCCGGATATTCGAGCGGGACCACCGTCGGGCAGGCAGCGCCACGTCCGGGCGGCATCGAACCGTTCAATGCGCGCGCCGTCAGCGAAGCGGATTATGAAGCGCGCAAATGGCAGTTTCTGGCCCAGGGCTGAGGTCCGGGACGATATTTGACCGGGTCTGATGGCAGGCCGGGTTCAGAAAACACATTTACGGAAAAAACACATGAGCATTGATAATTTTCCTGTTCAGCTTCAGGCCGCCATTCAGCAGGGTTTTCTGGCCCGCGAATTCGAGAATGGTCTGAAATCCCGACTGGGTTTCCGGCAGGTTGCCGATCGTGAAGTGTTCCCGAATGCCATCGGTGAGACGCTGACGAAAACCCGCAAAAGCCTCAAGGCTCCGGTGACGACGCCGCTGAACCCGACGGGCAATACGAATTTCGATAACGGTCTGAGCCCGTCCGGCTGGTCGATCGAGCAGTATACGCTGTCCATCAACCAGTATGGCGATACGATCGACCTGAACATGGTCACGAGTGGCGTGGGGATTGCGTCGCAGTTCCTGGCCAATGCCAACACCAATGGTGTGCAGGCCATGCAGTCTCTGGACCGTCTGGCACGCAATACGCTGTTTGGAGGTGCGCAGAATGGTGTGGGTGGCTATCTGGGCGGCAATACGCGTGTGACGGCAACGCTGGGCAGTGCTGGCGACACCATTGCTGTGGACGATATTCGCGGTTTCCAGTCCGTGATCGTGAATGGTCAGGTGACGCCGATCAGCGCGACCAATGGTATGACCGTGACGGTGGGCGGGGATGTTTACACCCTTGTCAGTGTGACGGCGGATGCGACGAATGTGTCCACAGCGCCGGGCGGTGTTTCGGGTCAGATGACGTTCTCGGCGTCCGTATCGGTTGCGGATGGGACGGAAGGTCAGGCGGTTGTGGCCTCCACGGCGCCGCTGGTGATCCGTCCGAACGGGCGTCTGACAACGGCGGCACTGCAGACGGCAAGCTCGAGTGGTCTGGCGGATACGCTGGGCATCCAGCAGGTGCTGGCCGGTGTGGCGACGCTGCGGCGTAACAATGTGCCGATGATCAATGGTGCGTATCACTGTTACCTGGATGATCTGCAGCTTCTCTCGTTGTTCCGCGATCCGGATTTCAAGCATCTGTACCGTGGTGCTTATGGTTCGGAAGAGTATCGTTCCGGTCAGGTGATAGAGCTTCTGGGTGTGCGCTTCATCCCGACGACGGAAGCACCGCAGCAGGCGTCTCTGGGTTCCGGTTCCATTCATCGTGCGCTTCTGTTGGGTCAGGGGGCGCTGATCGAAGGCGACTGCGCTCTGACAGGTCATTCCGATATTCCGGATTCCGAGCGCGCGTTGATCGAGATGGTGGACAGCGTGGCGATGGTGACGCGTGAGCCGCTGGATCGTCTGCGTCAGATTATCGCGCAGTCCTGGTACTGGATTGGTGGTTTTGCGCTGCCGACAGACGTAACGGCCGACATGACGGTCATTCCGACGGCGACGAACAGTTATCTCAAGCGTGGTGTCGTGATCGAGAGCCTTGGCACGGATGCGCTTGGTCTGACGTTCTGAGGTTTTTCCGGCCCCTGTCTATAAGGCGGGGGCCTCTCTTGCGGGGAGAATGACATGTCCGGAACGGTTGGTTTATCGACGGATATTCTCTCGGAAGGAGAGAAAATGGATATCCGCCGGTTCTGTGGTTATCCCGCGATCGGGTCGCGGGAGGGTAATCAGGAATCCTGGCGTTTCTTTCAGGTGGAAGGGGCGCTGGAATGGCGGATGAACTGTCTGTCCGGGGCGGAGCTTCAGCAGATCCGGCTTTATCTGGCGCAGCTTTATCCGCTGGAAACGGCGATTACGGCGTCGTCGGACAATCTGGACACGGCGCGGGCGGCGGGCTGGTATCACAATGGTCGGGAAGTCCAGGACCGGGTGATGCTGTTTACGCTGTGGCGGAGGCGTCTGTGTGCGTTTCTGGGGGTGGCTGGCGGGCTGGAGTTGCAGGACGGCCGGGCGATCGTGGTTTGAGGAGGGCTGTGTGCAGCAGGCAATGATCGCGGCCAGGCTCTCCAGAGGGTATGCGAAGGCGGCGGCCGTTCTGGGCGCTTTGGGGGAACAGTATCGTCCTTCGGGCGGTCTGTTGCCGATGGAAACCCTTTATGCGCAGCCTATGCTGGCTTTTGACGTCGATGCAGGGTTTTCGTTTGCACGGCCGATCGGGTGGGGCATTCCGACCGAATATGTCCTGACCGACCGGCGGGATGATACGCAGGTTGCTGATATTCTTGTAGCAAACGGGCGGACCTATTTTGTCGCGTCCGTGGAGCCTCTGCGGCCGCCTTTATGTGTGGTGTGCAGCCGGACCGTGACGGTCAGCGGAGTGACGGGAACGGTGGAGACGCTGGTCTCGGACTGTCCGGTGGCCGTTATCATGCGGGCGAAAGGGGAGTCTGCGGGCAGTGGGATTCCGGGAGCGACGCGTCCGGGACAGTCCGTGATGTATCTTCCGCTTCTGCCTGGGGTGGTGCTGACGCCTTACATGACGGTCACAACCGATCTGGGCACGACTTATACGGTTAATGCGGTGGAAACTTCCGGGTTCGGGATCCGGTGTACCATGTCGCTTCAGCAGGTCTGAGGGAGGATAAGAATGACGGATGCCTCCAAGGTCGGGCTGGCGTTGGCCTATAACTGTGTGCAGATCCTTTATCCGGCGGGTCTGTCGGGATCTTCGGTGACGGGGCGGCAGGTGGTGCTGCGGCGGGGATGGCTGTTGCCGAGCGATCTTTTTGCGGCACAGAACATCCGCAACAACATTGATTTCGTCACGGTCACCATGGCGCCCCGGAAAATGCCGGAATGGGCTGAACCTCTTGGACGGCCCTGGCGTGTGCAGCAGAAGGTTGAGCCTACGGTCGGGGTTGTCGTTGCGGATGGGACGGTTGAAATCGTCTTTTCGGGGACATCCACGCCTGCGGGTGTGGTGGCGGTCTGGCTGGATGACATGCCGCATGGGGGATCTCCTTCCGCAGCTTATGCGGTGACGGCGCAGGATACGCCTGCGACGGTTGCGGCGGCTCTGGCGGCGGCGTTGACGGATGGTGTGGCGAGCGGGGCGACTGTCCGTGTGCCGGGGCGGGTTCTGAACGGTCATGCCGGTGGGTATGGGCAGTCGGTTCGGGTGACGCGGCGGCAGGCGCAGCTTTATCGGGTTTCGATCTGGACTGCGGATGCGACGGCGCGGGAGACACTGGCGTCCGTTCTGGATACGGCGCTGGCGGAGCAGAGCTGGATCAGCACTCTGGACGGGCGGGAGGCTCAGCTCCGGTTCCAGAGCGTGGAAGATGTCGACACGATGCAGAACGAGGCGTTGTATCGGCGGGATTATTTCTATGAGCTGGTTTTTGACACCCTTCAGGTGCAGTGGGCTTCCGAAATGTTGTGCGGCATCGGGAACCTCTCTGGAGATGACGGGGCAGCGATGTCTTTCGGGGAGTTGGCTCCCGGGGGAACGAACCAGACGGTAACGGCGGCTCTGGACGCCATGCAGGCGGTGGTGGCGGCGCAGGCTGCTGCTACGGCCTATCCGGGGCTGGGGGTTGATCAGTTCGGGACAGTGGTCGCTGCTGCCTGACGCAGAAGCTGAGTCAAAGCGCTGAAATTTCATCAGGAAAGCGGGTGGCTTCTGTCGGAAGCGCCCGCTTTCTGCATTTTGGAGAGCGATCCGGGGATGTCTCTGGTCTATCAGGCGGGAACGCTGAATACCACGGCACTGACCGTGCCAAATCTTTATGTGCAGATCGCCCAGCCGCAGACGCTGGCCCTGGCGGGAGCATCGTCTTCGCAGTTGGGCATTGTGGGCACTGCGGGCTGGGGTCCTGTGGGGATGCCACTGCCGATCGGGGGCATGAGCGACTATGTCGCGGCGTTCGGCGCCAAGCAGAACAAAACGACAGATGCAGGTCTGGCGGTCAATATCGCCGTGATGCAGGAAGCATCGTCTTTTGTTGTCGTCCGGGTGACGGACGGGACGGATGTGGCGGCATCCGGAACGCTGGATGGCGTGACAATCCAGGCTGTTCATACGGGTAGCGTGGGTAATGGCATCGTGGCGGCTGTGACGGCTACGGGTTCCGGATATGCGCTTGCGGTCACGCATGTGGATCTGGGGGCGGCGACCTATGCGGGGGCGGACTGGTCGGCCATTGCGACGGCTGTGGCGCAGGATCTGAATGCGCTGGTGAAGGTCGTGCTTCCGGAGACGGTTCCGGCTGTGGCCGCAGCGAGCGTGACGCTTTCGGGCGGTACGGATGGTGGTGTGCCGACGACGGCTCAGTTCATCGGGCAGGACAGTATGGTGCGGACCGGTATGTATGCGCTGCGCGGGCAGGGCTGTGCGGTGGCGCTGCTGCATGGTGTCACGGACAGTACGTCCTATACGGCGCAGGCGGCTTTCGGGACGTCCGAAGGGGTCTATATGATCGCTGTCGGGCTGGCTTCCGATACGGTGACGAATGCGATTGCAGTCAAGGCTGCGAGTGGGCTGGATGCGGCGTCGGTCAAGCTGATGTTCGGTGACTGGCTGTGGTGGAATGATGATACCAACGGCATGATGCTGGTCAGCCCGCAGGCATTTGCAGGGGGCAGGCTGGCCGCTCTTTCGCCGGAGCAGTCCAGTCTGAACAAGGCGCTGTCGGGGATCGTGGGGAGCCAGAAGGCGGGTCTGACGGGCAGCAGTGCGACCTATTCCACGGCTGAACTGTCAATGCTGTTTACGGCTGGGATTGATGTGATCTGCAATCCGGCGCCGGGTGGCACTTACTGGGCGGTGCGCTGTGGGCATAATTCGTCCAGCAAGAGCACCATGAATGGCGACAATTATACGCGCCTGACGAACTATATTGCGTCTTCGCTTGCGGGTGGCATGGGCGCTTATGTCGGTGAGGTGATCAACGACACGCTGTTCAGCGATATCCGTTCGACGCTTCTGGGTTTTCTGTCGTCGCTGCTGTCGCAGGGGATCCTGGGCGTTCAGAATGGTGAGCTGCCTTACAGTGTGGTCTGTGATTCGAGCAATAACCCGCAGTCCCGCACGGCGCTGGGCTATGTGCAGGCGGATGTGGCGGTTCGCTACCAAGGCATCAACGAGAAATTCATCGTCAATCTGCAGGGTGGTGCGTCTGTCACCGTGTCCTCTGCATCGGGGAGTGTCGGCTAAATGGCAAATCCATACAGCATTGGCCGGGATTGCCGGATTACGGTTCTGTGGAATGGTCAGCGGGTTGATCTGCGGGATGTCACGTCTTTCAGTGCGGCCCAGGAAACGCAGGCCCTGCGCGCAAATCCGCTGAACGGGGTGCCGTTGGAGTTCAATGTTCCCAATGGCTGGCGGGGGGCATTCCAGATTGCCCGCGCCAATGCGGCACTGGATAATCTGGTGGCTGCTGTCGAAGCCGCATACTGGAATGCAGGGACGGTCGGAAGTGGGACGGTCTATCAGTACGTGACCGAACCGGATGGGACGACCAGTACCTGGGAATTCAGCAATGTCTCCATGCAGCTGAAGAGTGATCCCTGGCAGGCGGACCACATGATCCATCAGACGGTTCAGTTCTTTGCTTCTACGAGGACGAAGATTTCGTGAGTGATTTTCCGCAGGAAGTTGTTCTGTCCGACAACCGGCGTCTGACGCTGCGCGAGATTGATCCGGCAGATATGCTGGATCTGATCGAGGCGGCTGGCAGTGCGATCAACGGGGCCTCGGCATCTGCCTGGCTTGGTTATGCGGAGATGATCTGTTCGGTGACCGCGATTGATGGTGTGCCGGTTCAGATGCCGCAGACAAAGGATGAAATCCGCGATCTGGCGCGTCGCGTCGGAAAGGCCGGGATTGCCGCGCTGACGCCGCTGTTCGAGCGTGATGCGGATGAGGATCTTCGGGACGTCGCAAAAAACTGAGCCGGCACTCCGGGTTCCAGGAGATGCTGTATCTGCTGGATCACGGGGTGCCGTGGGATGTTTTGCGAGGATGGTCGAGAGCGCGGCGTCTGGCTGCGTGTGTCATTACCGGAGAGCGGGAAGGGCACTGTTTTGACTGGAACATGATGGGTTATCGGGGAGAGATATGATGCGGGAGCACATCTGGCGGTCTCTTCTCTCGGTCAGGACGTTTTTTGCAGCTTCTTCCAGAGAGTTAGCATGGGCGCATCGGTCGTTTCCGGTTGCGGCTGTGCCACGGTTGAAAAAACAGGCTGGGATCGTGCCGTCGCGCACCAGGGGGCCTCTGGTTTCCGGAAGGACGGTGCGGAGTGGCGGCTTTCGAAGAAGAGGGGGTATCCAGGAGATTGCGCCTGTTCGTAAATCGGGTGGAGTATTTCATTCGGTGTTGTTTCCCGTGCGGGAAAAACAGCGGGCGGTGCGGATCCTGCGACCAGATCTTTCTTTGAAGCCTTTTTCCGTTGTTGCAAAAAAAGCGGGAATACGTGCGGCTTTGCATGAGATGACTGCTTTTCCGAAACGGGAAGGGCGACTGGATGCAAAGTCGGGGCGGATTGGGATGGCGCGGGAACGGGCTGCTGCTGATGTCGGACGAGCGGCGGTATCCCCCGGTCGGGGGGGAATGATCGAGCGCGCATTGCCTGTCAGGCGCAGCAGGCCTGGTGCGGCGGGTGTGTCTCCTGTGGTTCGCCGGGCAGTACGGGCGGATGAAGGTTCGGCCTGTATTCCGCCAGTGCGGAAACAGACTGTTTACGCGCCATCATCTGAAGGAGCCGGACGGGGACATGACGCGCTTCCAGCCTTTCCGGCGCTCCGGAATTATCACGACATGAACACTGTGAGTGGTGATGTGGATCACGAGATGAGCCGTGATGATTTCTCGTTCGGCAATCGCAGAGCCCGTCTGGCGGCGCGACGTTCTGGCGGGGGCGTGGATGAAATCATGCAGCCTCAGTATCCGGGCCGAAGTATCGGATTTTTCTGACAGAGGAGATGTTCCCCGATGGGTATTGGTCTTTCCGACATCGAAAATGTCATTGGTGCCGTGGGGCGGCTGGGATCATCATCTCCTGTCATACTGGGAAATCTGGTTCTGACGGGAATTGAAGTTCCCGATACGCTTCAGGTTGGCGGTCGGCAGATGCTGGTTGTGCATCGTCTTCCGGGGGGGGGGCGTGTTGTTGATGCGCTCGGCAACGATCCGGGGCGTCTGGAGCTGAAAGGGCGCTTTCTTGGGCCGGATGCGCAGATGCGGGCGCAGGCGGTCGAGCGCATGCGGATGGCAGGGCAGCAGGTTGCCTTTTCGGCGGCCGGGCTGTCTGTGCAGGTCTGGATTGCCCAGTTTCATTACGTTTACCAGGCAAAAGGCGCTGTCTGTTCCTATACGCTTGTTCTTGAGCGACCACAGGAAACGACGGCTGTACAGACTTCCGGAACCCTGTCCGGAGTGCTGGGAGACGATGTCGGGAGTGCTCTCGACAGTTTTTCCAGCGTGGTTTCGGATGTTTCCGAAGGGGTTTTTACGGCGGTGGGGCAGGTGTCTTCGGTTGTCGGGCAGGTCATGCCGCTGGCGACGCTTGTTGGTGCCGGGGGTTTTGCCTCGAAGGTGACGGATGCTCTGGGGACGGTCAACGGCGTGGCGCAGAGTGGTATGAATCTCGCTACGGTGCCTTCCGCGCTGACCTCTGTTGCCGGGGGGCTGGAAAATGCGGGAAGTGGGTTGCAGTCCATTCTGACCGGAGCCGGGCAGAATGTTGAAGCCATTCAGCCGGTCAACAGTGTTTCACTGAACGCTTTGGGACAGAACGCGGCGCTTCTGAGCGCTGCGGCTGATGCGGGCAGTCTGGTGAATCGCTCTGCGGCGAATGTTGCTGTGGCGCAGGGGCAATCGACGTCTCTGCCGTCCGTTTTCGCATGAGGACCTGATGCAGGATATAATTGTCAGTGCTGCGGATATTTCCCTGTTTCATGTGGCCGCGCGTGAGCTTGGGAATGCTTCTCAATGGTGGAGGATTGCGCAGGTTAACGGGATGACGGATCTGGATCTGGGATGGATTTCCGAAACTGTCGTGCTCAAGGTGCCGGCAGTCGAGAGTGATCTGGTATCGGGTTTGCCTGACGGGGTGTTGGAATGAGCGTCAGAAACCTGGAAGTCCAAGTTCTTTTTGATGGGCAGGTTGATCCGGTTCTGGCGCTTCTGCAATTCGAGATTGATGCAAACCGGTATGAAGCTTGTGATGTCGCATCGCTGCGTTTTGCCGTTAGGGATCAGGCGCAGCAGGCTTTGTGGTTTGAGACGGAGCAACCTGCCCGGAAGTGGGTGATCCTCCAGATGCGGGATATGCAGAGCGTTTCGTCTTCGTGGACTACGCTGTTTGAAGGCCGGATCGACCATATTGAATATGCGGCCGAGCATGCCTGTCTGGAAATGGAATGCCGGGATGCGCTGGCGGCTCTGATGGATCTGCGGGTTCAGGATGCGTGGCTCAACCATACCCAGCAGGAATTGCTGGAAATCATGGCGCAGGCCGCAGGCCTGGATGCGGCGATTGCACTGCCCTCTGATCAGGCTACGCTTATGGCGGGTCAGTTCTGGCAGATCGAGCATAAGCGCGGTGCTCTCATGGGGCAGCATCGTTTTCAGACGGCGGCGGATCTTGCGTTCACGATTGCCCGGGATTCCTTTTGCGATCTTTACGCCAGTGGAACATCTCTTGTCTGCCAGCCACTGGACTCCTCTTCCGATACGGGTGGGCAGGTGACAGACATGCGGAACGCGGTTCTTGAAACCAGTGTTGCGCGGGATCTGCAGCTTCTGTCTGGTGTGGTTGTGCACATGGCGTCGTGGGATTCACGTCAGAGAAGTACGACGCAGATTTATTATGATGGCGTTTCGTTCTCTCAGGACGCCCCGTCTGGAAATGCCAGTATCCATACCTTTCGTGTTCCCGGGCGTCGGCTGGACGAGTTGCAAAGGCTGGCGCGTGGCAAGCATGCACGTATTGCGGCGCATGCGTTGTCTGTGCGGATCAGGATTCCGGGTGTGCCGGGTATTGCGCCAAGAAACTACATGACTGTCGTAACGGGAAATGGGGAAAAGACCCTGGGGATTGATCAGGTGATCTCCCGGTTTTCCGTGGAGCAGGGATTTGTGCAGCAGGTTGTTCTGAGGGATCGCGGAGGTGGGATGTGAGTGATGCCCGTTTTGATGCCGCTGCCCTTCAAGGCAGGACGGCGCATACGATGTTTGGAATCGTCTCAGCCGTCGATCCTGTCAATCATGCCGTAAAAGTCCGGATCCAGCCTGAAAACGTGGAAACGGGCTGGATTCCGGATGCTGGCGGGGTGCATGCGGGAGATCTGCGGATTGCGTGTCCGTCTTCTCCTGGAACGCATGTTGTTCTTCAGCCTGTTGAGGGGGACGGAGAGCATCTTGTGGTGACGGGATGTGTGTTTGACACGGTGGTGATGGCGCCTGTGTCTCCTCTTACCGGAGCTGTTGCGCAGCCTGGCGAACTGCTTGTCAAAGGGGGATGTGGCCGTCCGCCGCTTTCCTCGTCAGGCGCTTTCGGGCCGACGTCTTCGGGAGCGGGCTGGCTGCATGTCGGGTCTGCTGGTGTGGCGGCGGGTGCGGGAAATGCACGGATTGTTCTGAAGGATGGGGAAATCAGTTTTTCTGTTGGTGGGACAAGCATGACCCTGACATCCGCCGGGTTGGCGGTTTCGGGAGGGGATGTGCGTACGGATCAGCATTCGCTGAATGGGCATGTCCATCTGCTGGGAAGTCAGAAGACGGAAGGACCGCTTGGATGATCGCTCTTTCACATGTTTTCGGGAACGATCTGGTTCTGAACTCCGGCACGCTTCAGACGGTCTCTGGCACGGAGCTGACGAGACAGAGTCTGTTGAGGCGTTTGCTGACTGTTCCGGGGGATTATATCTGGCAGCTGGATTACGGGGTGGGGCTGCCACTCATGGTTGGTCAGGTCATTGCGCCGGAAGCGATGGAATCTGTCATCCGGGCGCAGGTTCAGGCAGATGCCGGGGTGGATTCATCGCAGGCCGTGACAGTGACTGTGACGGATGAGGGCGGCGGTGTCTGCAGCTGCGACGTGTCCTATGTCGATGCAGCATCCGGTCAGCAGCAGAGCCTGTCTTTTTCCTACTGAAATGATGAGAGCGGCACAGTATTGAACCGCTCCAAGAGGATGCGATGTCTCTCTCCTTACGTTCCTTTTCCACGACTGTTTCGGCTGCAGTGACAACGGCGCAGGCCTCATGTTCCCAATTGCTGGACGTTTCCATCGGATCGCCTGTGAGGGCGCTTATGGAAGGTGTCGGCGGGGTGGGATTGTGGTTGCAGTATCTGGTATTGCAGTCGCTGTTGCGGACCCGTCTGGCGACATCGACGGGGGCAGACTGTGACAGTTTCGTCAATGATTTTGGCATGACCCGTCTGCCGGGGACGCCGGCGACAGGGCTTGTGACGTTTACGTCCTTTATGGCCAGCGAGCAGTCGGCGGTTGTTCCGCCGGGGGTGATTGTGCGCACTGTGGGGGGGATATCCTTTGTCGTGACGCAGGATCAGTCCTTGCCGACATGGTCCGCATCTGCTGGCGGATATGTTCGTGAGGCAGGTGTGACGACGCTGTCTGTGCCTGTTTCATGCCAAGTGGCGGGGGCGGTCGGAAATGTCTCGGTCGGTGCGATTTGCCTGATGGGAACGGCGGTCTCGGGGCTGGATACCGTGACGAATACGGCGCCTTTCCTGAATGGCTCCGACCAGGAGACGGATAGTCAGTTGAGGGCGCGTTTTCCGCTCTGGCTGGCGGCAAAGGCGTCTGCCAGTCGGGCCGCAGTGGGGAACGCCATTGCCAATGTCCAGACGGATCTGAGTTATTCGCTCCGGGATGGTCTCGATGCGGCGGGTGTTGCGCGGAGCGGATACTTTACGGCTGTGGTCAATGACGGAAGTGGGGTGCCTTCGGATCAACTGCTGTCGAATGTCTATGAGGTCATTGATTCTGTTCGGGCCCTGGGGGTCGGTTTTGGTTTGCAGGCGCCCCAGGTTCTGACGGTGGATGTTTCCATGGATGTTGTGGTGCCGTCTTCCGTTTCGGTTCAGCAGGCAGAAAGCGCCATTCAGTCTGTCGTGTCGAAAGATATTGCCGCGATGACCGTGGGGGCCGGATATCCGTACAGCCGTCTTTCCTACCTAGCCTATGCGGGGGCCGGGATCTCCGTGACGTCGGTTCTGAATGTCCGTCTCAATGGAGGGCAGGCTGATATTCCTGCCAACGGCAATCAGGCGCTCGTGGTTGGAAGCATTCAGATCAATGTCACCCAGGGCTGAGGATCCGGAATCTGGATCCATTGGCAGGGATGAGGAATTTTCATGGCGGTATTTAATACATATCCGAAACTCGAATCCCTGACGGGAGAAGAGGTTCTTGTTCTGGCGGATGCCAGCGGAACACGGACAGTGACGGCGACTGTGGCGCAGGTAACTGAAGCTCCTGTCACCGTTTCGGCCAGTGGTCAGTTCTATGCCGACAAGGGTGCGCAGGTAAAACGTTTTGCGGACCGGCTTCTGGTGGGTGTTGCGGCGGAAAATCCTGCTCTGAGTGACCGGGCCAGTTCTTCGGAAAATGACTGGCTGTCGGAGACCATGGCGGCGACGTCCATTGGTCCCTGGGCCTTGCAGGATGCCCAGTGCGCGTCGGTTGCGCAGTTCGGCAACAGTGCGTTCGTCGCGGGATCGCGGACGTCGGATGCGGTGAAGGGCTCTTCGGTTCTGGGGTTTCAGCCAAGCTCCATCGGAGTGGCGTCCTGGGGGATTTCCGACGATACGTCTAATCCTACCACCACGACCGCCTACGCCTATTACGGTGAAGCGTGGCGGATGGCAGGGGTGGATTACCAGCCGACATTCGGGATGGAACTTGAGGCCGTCAATTTCGGTGGCCTTGCGGTGGGGCAATCCACCCCTTATGCGCCGAATGTTGGTGGTGGCGTGTATGGAATTCAGCTTGGCGCGGGTGGCGGGCAGACGTCGGGGACGTCTGATGCTGCGGCAGGAATAGTATTCGTTTCCAATCCGAACTCTTGGCAGACGGGTATCGTTTTTGGGGCCCAGTCCCTGACGGGAACGGATGGAAAGGATTCCGGATATGCATCGGCTGTTTCGCTGGCGCGGAATCATGCTGTCGAGTGGCATACGCCCGAGACCGTTTCCGGGGTGGCAGGTGCCAATGTGGGAGCATTTGTCCGTTCCACGGTGACGGAACGCACCAGCGGCACGCGGCAGGAATTTACCAATGACGGGATCCTGTTTGGCAATATCGAGGGGGAAACACTCTTCTCGATTGCCGGCATGGCCAGCCCGACCAATGCGCTTCAGGTTCAGGCTGGATCCGGGACGCAGGCAGCGGGTCTGTATGTGCAGGAAGGGACGGGAGGTTCCGGAAATCTGGGACTTTTCCCTGCAAGCGGAGGTGAGCTTCAGATCACGTCACCGGTCACTGGAGCCGGAGGTACGATGCCGACTGTAGCAGATGGCGGCTTTCTCCATATCAATGTCAATGGTGCCGATTATCGTATTCCGCTGATGAGCCCCAGCCAGGCTGGGGGATGACCGGATGGGTATTCTTTATGACGAAGGCCGGGATATTCTCCGGGCATCGGATGGAAGCATCCTTTTCGATACGGGACCGGCTCCCGGTTCGATAGATGATTTCGCAGGCCGGCTCCGGCGTCTTTTGCCCAAGGGGTGGTTTCCTTCAGAACCTCAGGGGCTGGATGAAGAGGCCGCACCGGTACTGGCGGCTCTTCTGCGCGGGTTTGGCACTGTCCTGGCTGGCATCTGGCAACTGATGCTGGAGTGTTCCCCCCAGATGCGTCTTGCGACGATGAGCGGCGCGTTTCTGGACATGGCTGCGGACGATTATTTCGGTGAAAGCGGTCTGGTCCGTCAGGCTTCCGAAACGGATGCCGTCTATCGCAAGCGTATCAGTGCTTCGCTGTTTGCTGAACGCAACACACGTCAGGCTGTGACGAATGCGATTGTTGCGGCGACCGGTGTGCAGCCGGTCATCATTGAAACCCTGAATGCTTCTGACTGCCATGCCTTTGGCTGCGCAACGGCGCCTGCTGTGGGCGGGGGGTACGGTTATGGTGCGGCGGCCCTGCGTTACGGCAGCCTTCAGGGTGGCCAGTTCTTTGTAGAAACACAGCTGGGAAAGGCCGCAGATCTGGCGACAGTCTGCCGCGCCGTCGATCAGACGGCGGCCATGGGCGTTACCGGCTGGATCAAGGTGGAAAATTAATGGACCGGGCAATCGTTTATGCGGGATCCATCCCGCTCGACACGGATCTTCTGCGGGCCGGGCGTTATACCAAGGCTGCTTTCGGAAACCTGGCGTCCATGCTGTACGGTCCGAATGTCATGGCCGCGTCTGGACTGGGATATTCTGCATCCTCCAGTGATCTGAGCCTGACGGTCGAGGCGGGTTCGATCCTGGCGCCGGGCGTCATGGATGCCACCAGTCTGGGCGGCAATGGCGGGGGTCTTGCGGCGGATACAACGGCTCTCACATGCCAGTATATCAGCACGACATCGCAGACCGTTACGCTTCCGGGGAGCGGCAACACCTATACCGTTTATGCAGTCTGCTCCGAGCAGGATGCCGATCCCACCGTGCTACCGTTTTTCAATGCCAGCAATCCGTCGCAGACGCAGGCAGGAATCCAGAATGACGGTGGCGCGCTGCCGGTGCGCCGGGCGGGTGTTTTTTCTCTGGTCGCCGCTGCCAATCCGCCTTCTACTCCCACCGGCGGATGTGTCGTGGCGCTTTACACGATTGCGGTTCCACAGGGGGTGACCAGTCTGTCAGGTGTGACGGTTCAGCCGGGACAGGTTTTCTGGCCGACCATCCCGGAACTGGCGACGCAGGCTCTTCTCAAGGCCTGCACGGAACCCATGACGCTGGTGACTGTGAATGGCTCGGTCTCCGTTCCGGCATGGGCATCCCGGGTAGAACTGCGCGTTATTGGCGGTGGCGGTGGTGGGGCTGCTTCTCAGTCGATGACGACTGCCGGTGCGTTTTCTGGTGCCGGTGGCGGCGGTGGGGGAGATGCCTGGGGTATCTATGCCGTCAGCCCCACGCAGGGGAATGGTCTGGCGATTACCGTCGGAAGTGGCGGTGGGTCCGAGCAGACGGGCGGGACTTCCTTGGTGAGTTACAACGGGCAGACGCTCCTTCAGGCCGAAGGTGGACAGGGCGGAACATTTTATTCCACGACCGGATCTGCGGGCGGTGTGGGCGGTAATGCTTCTGGCGGCACGATCTGGAACCAGAGCGGAACCTCTGGTGGGGACGGGCAGTGCAACGCCTATACGTTCTCCGGATATGGTGGGGATGGCCCTTGGGGAGGTGCCGGGCGTTGTGGCAACCAGGGGGGGCGCCTTGCAACGCGGTACGGCGCAGGTGGTGGCGGTTCTTACTCGGCAACGGCTGAGGGCGTGTCTTCCAGTGGTGGCACCGGGTTTCAGGGCTGTGTGCTTTATCGCTTCCTGCCCTGAGGCGGCGTTCAGTTCAGTGAGACCGCATCATCTGCCATATCTGGTGGAGGCATGGTCTTGCTGAACTGTCTGACGTTTTCGGCTGAAACAGGAGAGGCGTTGTTGCCCCAGGCATGGCGGATGAAAGTCACGACATCGGCAATCTGCTGATCGGTCAGTTTGTGACTGAAAGCAGGCATGGTGATGGAGGAGGGAGCGGCTGTCATGGCAGGAAGACTTGCGCCCTTCTGGACGATGTGAACGAGAGACATAGCATCGCTCTGCATCATGACAGGATTGCCAGCCAGGGCTGGAAAGACGGCTGGATAGCCTTTTCCATCAGTCCGGTGACAGGCTGCACACCGGTCGACATAGATGCGGGCGCCGCGTGAGGAGAGATCTGCTTTGTGAAGCTGGTCGGTGATCGTGGGATCATACGTCCATGGCGTCTGTGTCCGGTCGGCGGCCGGCAGAGTTTTGAGATAATGTGCGATGGCGTGCAGGTCGTTGTCGGTCAGTTTCTGTGTACCGTGCAGAACGGCGGAGGTCATGGAGCCGAAAACGCTGCCGGTGTTCGAACGGCCGGTCTTGAGGAATGAAACGATGTCCTCTTCACTCCAGCGACCCAGTCCGGTTCGGTTTTCCTGGCGGAGTGATGGTGGCGTCCAGCCATCTACTGGCGCGCCACCAGCCAGATAAAGACTGCCGTCATGCGCAGTCAGGGCTTTTTCCTGCATTGTGATGGCGCGCGGGGAATGGCAGGCGCCACAATGAGCCGGCCCTTCCACGAGATAGGCGCCTCGTGCAAGGAGTGGATCGGTGAACTCTCCTGCCGTGCTGGCGATGGCCTTATGGGGCGTGGGAGCAAAGGCCCAGCGCCAGAATGTCAGAGGCCAGCGAATGGAAAGTGGCCAGGGAATTTCGTTCTCGGGCGCTGAAACCGGCACAGCTTTAACGCCGTCCCTGAAATAGACAAAAAGAGCGTGGATATCGCTGTCTGTCAGTCGGGCGTAGGACGGAAAGGGCATGGCAGGATAAAGTGTCGCACCATCCCGGCGGATGCCTTGTCGCAATGCCTGTCCGAACTGGGCTTCCGTATAGCGGCCGATCCCGTGATCGGGATCCGGAGTGATGTTGGTGGAATAGATTTTTCCCATTGGCAGGGAAAATGATACACCTCCGGAATACTCCGGTTTGCCATGAACGGAATGACAGGCAGCGCAGTCGGACGCTGCGGCCAGATAGCGTCCCTTTTCTACAATGACTTTGTTAGAGTCCTGCGCTGTGGCTTCTGCTGTGAGACCTATCCCCAGAAAGCAGGCGATGACCAGCGGTCCCTTCATGCTTTCACCAGGGGGCCAGGGGACTTCAGGTAGGTCGTCCGGATGTGATGTGCGGCCCAGTAGGCCAGAGCGGCCACCATTCCCGTTGGATTATAGCCCATTCCCTGTGGGAACGCGTTTGATCCGATGACAAAGACATTGGACACATCCCAACTCTGGAGATAGCGGTTGAGCGCACTTGTCTGGGGATTGTCTCCCATGATGGCGCCGCCTCCCAGATGGGTGGTCTGATAATTGCGGGTGTCAAAGGGCTGCCCGGCATTGAGATGAACCAGATTCATCTTTGTCGCTCCCATCGCGCGGGCGATGGGTTCGATCCTGCTGACGACATACTGGTTCATGCGGATATCATTGTCCTTCCACGTGAAGGTCATGCGAAGCAGTGGCTGCCCGTAAACATCTTTCCATGTCGGATCGAGATCCAGATAGACATCCCGATACGCCATATTGCTTCCATGGGCATCAATACCCAGCGAATGCTTGTAGGTATTGATCAGGGCGTTCTTGTAGGCCGAGCCCCATCGTGGTGTTCCCCCTCCGCCGGCGCCTATAGCGGCGGCGATCGGTTTCACGCCCGCCTGATTGACCCAGACAGGCGATCCCCCCACAAAACCAAGCGGCCCATGGTCGAAATTCATGCTGTTGAAATCATCAATGGCGACACCGGCCCCGCCGGCCCCGACGAACTGGTTGGTGTAGGTCGAGGAGGGGAGCCAGATGCGCGAGGATGTAATGGTCTGGTAGACGAAATTGCGCCCGACTGTCCCGGTATTGCTGACCGGATCGTAAGGTTTTCCAATTCCGGACACCAGCATCAGATGAACATTGTTGAACTGGAACGCCCCCAGAATCACCAGATCGGCAGAAAGCGAGGTTTCTTCCCGGGTTTCCGTATCCAGATAGGTCACGCCAGTTGCTTTTGTTTTCGTGCTGTCGAGATCGACCCGCAGGACATGGGCATTCGGGATCAGGGTAAATCCTGGGTCCTGCCGCAATGCGGGCAGGATATTCACGTTGGGCGAGGCCTTGGAATACAGATAGCAGTCATAGCCGCTGCAATAGCCGCAGAAATTGCATGGCCCCATCTGACAGCCATAGATATTGGTGTATTGTCGTGATGCGTTGGCAGCCGGCAGGGCGTAGGGATGATATCCCGCATTTTTCGCAGCATCGCGGAAGATCGATGCTGAAAAGGTGTCCTTCATGGCTGGGAGTGGAAAATTATCGGAACGATCCGGAGAAAAAACATTTCCGTTTCCGACAATTTTCCCCTGAACCTTGTAAGCTTCCCCAGACGTGCCAAAGACCTTTTCCGCCTTGTCGAAAAACGGTTCGAGTTCTTCATAGGTGACGCCATAATCCTGAAGGTTCATGCCTTCGGGAATGAATTTCTCACCGTAGCGTTCGATCACGGAGCTCCGCAGTCTCAGATCTTCGGGGGCAACGCGAAAATGCACTCCCGACCAGTGCAGTCCTGCGCCGCCCACGCCTTCTCCGGGCAGAAAGGCTGCGAGCTGACGGTAAGGCAGTGCCGTCTGATCCATCGTATTGCGGATTGTCACCGTGGACTGGGACAGGTTCTGGAAAAGGCGCTTGCGCACGGCGCCACGCAGTTCATCGATTGATTCCGGATAGGCGCCTTCGACGGGTGTCGTCCGCTCCGGGCCACGTTCCAGCATGATGACTGACAGTCCGGCTTCGGTCAGTTCCTTGGCCATGATCGAGCCAGCCCAGCCAGCGCCAACGATGACTGCATCGACATGTGTCCTGCTCATCTTAAGCGGTCTCCCCTGAAATGGAGACCGGCGCGAGGGGATAGGGAGCGCCTTCCTGATTGACCCAGTCCATGAAATCCGCCCTGGCGCCAGGGAAACCCAGCATGATCCAGCCGCCAAGTCCCCGGTTGCCGCCGTAAAGCGGATCGGCGAAGGCGCCTTCAAGTGTATTGGTCCGGAGCTGCTCAAAAAAGACGCGTCCCGGGACTTCGCCTAGCTGGACCGATCCTCCTTCCAGCGCCGTCAGGATTTCATCCTGCTGCGCCGGCGGGAGGTCTGCAAAGCCTTTGCCGTAATGTTGTCGGGTGTAGTGCTCAACGCCTGCGATGCCCTTGCGATACAGGTCGCGCGGGACAAAAGGGAGCTGATATCCCAGATTGGCTGGTCCCTGCTGGAAGGGGCCGGACATGTACCAGTTTCCCCCCCGGGCATAAGAGGTCTGCATCTGACGGTCGATGAATTCCGCCACCCCCAGCGCTTTTGCACCCGGCCCGTTATCGTCAGCAGGAAAGAGGCGCTCGCTGGCTGCCTCTACAAACCGGTATTCCATCGCATCGAAAAAGGTGGGCTGATAGGGATGGGCTGCCTCAGCTGCCAGCGCTGCCGTCCATGAGGCGTTTCCCGAAGCCATCCAGAATGATGTGGTCCCAAGAAGCCCCTTCACGAAACTGCGGCGGAGCGGACGGTTCAGTGTCGGTTCCATGGGGGGCACAGGTTTCTCCGGACAGTAGAACCAGAAATGACAGAAAATCTGGAAACAGTCATTTTACAAAAGGGATGCCCTCTCCCTAACGAAGGCAGGCGCAGTTCACCAGCCATGTGCTCATCACAACATGACGAGAGGCGTAAATCAGTGCGTTTCAGTGCTGTCTGTTGAGGGAAGCTTCAGTGTTCCGGGCTGCGGCGAGTGCTGGGTGGCTGTCGTTGCCGCCTCGGTATCGGATCCTGTGGGGAAAATGGCGTCCGGCGTGCTCGGAGCGGCAGCGGGTGCTGCGGCTTTTTCAGCCGTGGCTGATTCCGGGGCAGTCTCTGTAGAAAGTGCTGGCGTTGTCGGGGCGGGCACTGGTTCTGTTCCAGGTGCTCCAAGTGTCTGCTGCTGGATACCGCCATTGACGAGCGGAGTTCCGGCGGCATCGGTCATCCAGGAAAGGAGCTTCTTGCGGATCTGGAATTCCAGTTCCACGTTCATGTCCTGCATCATCTGGCTGGTAAGGGTATAGAGTTCCTTGCGCGAGGTCGGATCCCGGTCTCCCGCATCCAGCTTGTGGGTGATGCGCGCATGGACGAAACCGGTATGCTGGTTACCGGCATCCGCGACGTTGAGCTGTACGTCCATGGCGCCGGTCACCACGTTATCGCCTGCCCGGTTCAGATAGGCCTGCTTGATGATGAAGTCGGCCTTGCCGGAGGTTCCGCTGGCCACCAGACGCTGGTTTGCCATGGCCTTCAGAGCCTGGTCCGGCGCAACAGGGGCCTTTGCGGACAGTGAGTCCGGCGCAGCGGGAGCTTCGTCCTGCACGTTAATGGAGGCCACGTTCAAATGGATTTGAGACAGATAGCTGTAATCAAGCGGAGGAAAGGTCTGGTCCGCATCTCCATCGGAGCATGCCGCCACGCCAAGGGATAGCACCAAAGCACTCAGACCAGTCCAGTAACGTACGCGCATATCCTGTCTCCTGAAGGCGCTACAGACGACCGAAAAGGGACTTGAGTCGACTTTTCAGCCCCTGTCTAGACGCTTGAGGGGGGGCAGCGGAAGCCGGTTGTTCCACTGGGAGCGGCGAGGGAGCTGGCTCAGCCGGTGGGGGCGGCGAATTTTCGTCCACTGGTTGCGGGTGCAGGCCGGACGCCTGTCCGACGCCGAAATCCTCGGCCCTGAAGGGGCGTGCCTCACGGATCAGCGCTGCATGTTCGGGATGGCGCGCATACCAGCTCAGGATCATCCCCGGGATCATGGCACCGCCCGGATCATCACTGATGAGCAGCGGAGCATCGGGATAGTAGAAAGAGGGGCGAAGGGCCGGAAGAGCGTCGTTCCATATCAGGTAGAAAACCGTATCGGCTTCCTGAAAGCGGCTGACACTCAGAGGGCCCGTCTGGAACGTGATCTGTGCCAGCAGGGGGAGCGCCGTGAAGGGCGAAGAAACGATCAGCGGGCCGTTTCCGCGCTGGGCAGCCAGCAGGACCGTTATCCGGTTTGCGCCGATTTTGCGGCCGTTCGGACATGGCAGTGCCTCGCCGCTATCTGCATGGCCTGATGGCAGAAGGAGCGTATGCGGTGCGTATCCTTCAAGCCAGGAACCGGCAAGCTCGTTCACGGCAATTTCGGGCAGGCTGTCGCAGGATGGTCCGGTCTGGTCGGGCAGGGGAGAGCCCAGCACTCCTGATGCCAGCGGCCAGAACACCGGATCCATGGCGGTCAGAAGGCGTTTCCGCAAGGAGGGATCCAGCGCCAGAACATGGCTGGCACGATAATTTTCGCCTTCAAGCCACCAGCAGGCCTGCCGGCTGGTGCTCGCTTCAGTAAACACCACAACGCTGAAATCATCCGCGACCGGCGCCCGGCTGAGGGGCGCCCAGCCGGGATAAAGCTGCTCGACCGGAAAGCCATCGAGCTTCACGTCATCAAGCAGTGGCAGAGTCATGCAGAGCGTGCTCCAAGTTCGTCGCGCGTGAATCGGAAACCCACGTTGCAGAATTCACAGTTCATCGTAATGGCGCCATTTTCGACCATGTGGTCGAGGTCGTCATCGGGGAATGTTTCCAGAACGGATGCGAGCCTTGCCCGGTTGCATCGGCAGCCATAGGCCAGTGCGCGCGGAGTGCCCAGACGGACATCCAGCGTACCAAAAAGCCGATGGATCAGCCGCTCGTTCGACAGGTCCGGATCAAGGACTTCCTGCTCCGTCACCGTCTCGGCCAGCGTGCAGGCGGTTTCCCACGCATCTTTGTCCTGTTCGGTGGTCTCGATGCCGCCTTCGGCCGCAATCCGTTCCAGAACCAGTGCACCGGCCTTCCAGCCGTCAGCCGATTTCGCACAGAACAGCCGGATCCAGCAGTCATGCTGCTCGCTGGTCTGGAAATAGTTCATCGCCATATCGGCGAGCGTCGTGCCCGTCAGGTCCACGATGCCCTGATGCCGGTCCATGTCCGGCCCCTGGTCGATGGTGAAGGCCATGTAGCCGTCGCCCAGAAGCTCCGTGGCGGTTCCGGGCAGCGCATCGCGATCGGCATCTTCACGCAGACGCGCAAAAAATCGCAGATCCCCACTATCCGTCGCATCCGCTACCAGCATGGAAACCGGCCCATCGCCCTTGACCTGAAGGGAAAAGGCACCTTTGAACTTCAGGGCCGAAACCATGGCGGCTACGAGTGCCAGAGCCTCGCCGCCAAGGCGGGAAACGGCATCGGGATTGTCGTGACGGGACAGGATGGCATCCGCCAGTGGTCCGAGCCGCACCAGACGACCCCGGACCGGCGAACGTTCCAGATAGAACGGCATGACACCGCCCGAAACGACCATGTTCGGAACCTCAGGCCGGTTCGTATCAAGAAAAGGGGGGGTATCCATCAGCCGTTTTCTTTCCCCAGGGCCCAGAGCAGCAGGCCCTTCTGCGTGTGAAGGCGGTTTTCCGCCTCATCAAAGACGACGGACGCAGGGCCTTCAAAGACCTCGGACGTCACTTCCTCTCCGATATGGGCAGGCAGGCAGTGAAGGAACAGGGCATCGGGCGCAGCTTTTGCCATCAGGGCCCCATCAACCTGATAGGGCTGGAACACCTTGAGGCGCGTTTCACGGTCCTTGTCTCCCATGCTGACCCAGGTATCCGTCAGTACTGCATCCGCCCCGGCCACAGCTTCTGCAGGGTCCTGGAAAATCTCGATTGTCGCGCCATGAGCCCGTGCCCACGCTACAGCATCGGGGTTGGGAGCAAAGCCTTCCGGCGTTGCCAGACGGACATTGAAGCCGAGAAGGGCCGCGCCTTCCATCAGGGAAGTGGCGACGTTGTTGCCATCCCCGATCCAGGCCAGCGTTTTGCCGCGGATCGGTCCGCGATGTTCCTCGAATGTCAGGACATCCGCCAGGATCTGGATCGGATGGGAAACAGGCGTCAGGCCGTTGATGACCGGCACCGAACTCCATTTTGCCAGTTCGCGCAGATTGGCGTCATTGCCGGTCCGCAGCACGATCACGTCCAGAAAACGCGACAGGACACGGGCTGTGTCCGCCACGGTCTCGCCCCGGCCAAGCTGCATGTCGCCCGGCGAGAGCACGGAAACGGACCCGCCAAGCTGTCCCATCCCCACCTCGAACGACACACGGGTGCGGGTCGAAGGCTGGGCCAGGATCAGGCCAAGACTGCGGCCTTCCAGCGGGCGATCGGGATGGAGGGGCTGCCGGCGCCCGTTCTGCAGAGCCTTGACCTTCGCCGAAAGGTCGATGATCTGCCGGATGACCTCGGGGCTGAAATCCCGCAGATCCAGGAAATGTCTCGGAGTGAGGGTTGCTGCTGTGGTGCTCACGATGCGTTCTCCTGCGTTGCAGGGGCTTTCAGGGAGTGAGCCGCCTTCACGAGCCTTTTGCAGGCTTCGCGGCATTCGGCTTCCGTCACGACCAGCGGCGGGACGAGGCGCAGCACGTTGTCCCCGGCGCTGACCGTCAGAAGCTCCTGATTCAGCACGGCCTGCATGACGTCCGCGACAGGCGGCACGCAGTGCAGCCCCCGCATCAGCCCAATCCCGCGGACATTGTCGAAAACACCTTCAGACCGGCTGACCACATCTTCCAGCATCTTCCCGAACGCCTCTCCGACGCTCCGGACATGCTCCAGAAAACCGGGGCTCAGGATTTCTTCCAGAACAGTCACACCCGCCGCACAGGCCAGCGGATTGCCGCCAAAGGTCGTCCCGTGTGAGCCTGGAGTCAGATGCCGCGCCAGCTCTTCCGTCGCGAGGACGGCGCCGAGCGGAAAGCCCCCCCCGATCCCCTTGGCTACGGAAATCACATCCGGACGGACACCATACCATTCATGCGCGAACAGCTTGCCCGTCCGGCCCACACCGGTCTGGACCTCATCAAAACCCAGATACAGCCCGAATTCGTCACAGACGGCGCGGAGCCCTTCCATGAACTCACGGGTCGCCGGCTTGATGCCGCTCTCACCCTGAACGGGCTCGACGATGATGCCTGCCGTGTGCGGCGTGATGGCCTCACGCAGAGTGTTGGTGTTGTTGAACGGCGCATGGTCGAATCCTTCCACCACCGGGCCAAAGCCCTTGAGGTAGGCGGGATTGCCCGTCGCGGAGATCATGGCGAGTGTCCGGCCATGGAACGCACCGTTGAAGCACAGGATGTTGGTCCGTTCCGGATGCCCGTTCTCGAACTGGGCGCGGCGGATCATCTTGACCATGCCTTCATTGGCTTCCGCACCCGAGTTGCAGAACAGCACCGAGTCCGCAAACGTGTTCTGCACCAGCAGTTCCGCCAGCTTCTCGGCCTGGGGGATCCGGTACAGGTTCGAGACATGCATGACCTTTGCGGCCTGTTCCGCAATGGTCTTCACCAGTTTCGGATGGGCATGCCCCAGCGAGGTCACGGCAATGCCGGCCCCGAAATCCAGATATCGTCGTCCGTTCGTCGCCGTCAGCCAGACGCCTTCGCCCTGCTCGAAAGCGAGGTCGGCACGTTTGTAGTTTGGCATCAGCGCGGGGATCATGATGGATCTCTGAATATCTGGTTGAAAACGAAACGGTTTATGCGGAATCGCAAAACCCTGCTCTGGTTGCCCGGAGCAGGGCTTCAAGTTCCGCAAACCCATAGTGAAGGGCAGAACGGCGTTCAGTCAAACCCCGATGCAACAGAATGTCGCAGTTAACCCGGCAGATCAGACCCGCTGATACATCAGATCCCGCGCCAGCCAGCACCCGACACGCACCGCCGTCACGCTGCCACCCTGCCGTTCGAATGCCAGCGTCCAGTCTCCGGGAGCCGTATGATCCAGCGCGCGCGGGCAGGGCAGAACCCAGACATCCCGCGCCAGACGCTGGAGCATTTCCATCCGGCCATCTCCCAGTATTCCCGAGAAACCGCCATAAACCACGCCACCAGCCAGTTCGATGGTCACTTCGGCCTCGTCCAGCTCTTCGCAGCGATAGACTCCGGCCAGTTCGGCAATGTCCTCGCCGGGCGTTTCATCACAGCGGGCGAGGATGCCGGTGCGGTTCTCGCCCGGACGTTCCATTACGGCTTCCGGGCCATCCGCAGTCTCCTGCGCCTTCACGACGACCGAGCCCGCCTCGGCGCGCGTGGCTGAAATGCCTTCCAGAAGCTCCGGCATCATCAGATAGCGCAACTTCGCCCCACCGGGCGCGGGTTCGATTCGGGCCGAGAGCCCCGTCTCCCGTTCCAGATAGGTGCCATACAGCGCCGTCGGCTGCTGCGTGCTGCGCTCGGGCTCGTAGGGCACACCCAGAGCCGCAGCCAGGATCTGCGCAGAGGCAACCTGCGCCGCATTCATATGATTGAACATCACCACGACGGACAGACGCTCGGACGCGACATGCAGCCGATGGGACCGCCAGCCCCGCAGGGCGCCCCCATGCATCGTGACATCCCGGCCGAACATCGTCGTCCGTTGCAGCCCGAACCCGTAAGGCGCAGGCTGTCCGTCGCTGAATGCCACCGGAACGGTCAGGCGCCGGTAAAGACTGTCCGGAGTGTCGCGCGTCTCGTCAATGAAGCGCTCCCAGGCGATCATGTCATCCAGCGAAGCGCCGAGTCCGGCATCGCCCGTCCACCAGATGTTGTTGACTGCCGGCCGGAATCCACTCTCCACGGTTCCTTCGTAGCCCACCGTTCCATCCGGCATGGCGCGTGTTTCGGCCGCAAGGATTGCGCGTTCCATGCCGACAGGATTGAAAATCGATGTCTGGAGCAGTTCGGCAAAGCTGCGCCCCGTTCGATCCTGAAGAATATCGGAAATCAGCCGGAAATTCTGGTTCACGTAGGAATAGGACGTGCCCGGCTGGAACTGGAGCGTCCGCGTCCCGTCAATGACGCGTCGTGCCTCCCGGTCGCCGAAATATCCTTCGATGGGCGCGCCATGCAGCATCGCCACCGCCCAGTAATCCCGCAGGCCGGACTGATTATGCGCCAGATGCAGCATTCCCGGTGAGGGCTCATCAAGTTGCGGCAGACGCGCATCCACATCCGCGTCCAGTTCGGACGGATCATCATACAGGTCCAGCAGCGTCGCGCAGGTGAACTGCTTGGTGATGGAGCACATGCGGAACAGTGTGGACGGCGTGAACGGAATGCGGCGTTCCACATTCGCATAGCCCCAGCCATGCCGGACCAGAACCTCTCCGTCCTTCAGAACGGCCACGGCCCCGCCGGGACCGGGAAAGCGGGCAGGGAGGGCGGAGAGGGCCGCTTCAAGACGGGCAGCCAAAGGGGCAGAAAATGAATCGCTCATGCCGGGAATGATGGCTCCAAGGCGTCTTGCCGTAAATGCCTTTCACACCGCATACTCCGAAGCATTATGGAGGACAGTCCCGCCCCGCCACCCGTCCCGGATGCAGCGTCCCTGCGTGAAGCGGCGCTGGCGCATCTCGCCCGCTTTGCCACGACCGAACAGGGCCTGCGTCAGGTGCTGGACCGCCGCCTGCGCCGCTGGGGCGTGCGCGCTTCCCGGGCGGGTCTGCCGAACGAAGACATCGAATCCGTTATTGCATCCCTGCGTCCCGCCATCGACGGAATCGTCGCGTCCATGACCGATCTCGGTGCCGTGGATGATGCCGGCTATGCCCGCAACCGCGCGCTCAGCCTGACCCGGACCGGACGCTCCCGCCGGGCCGTTGAAGCCCATCTTGCCAACAAGGGCGTGGATCAGGACACGACCCGCGAAGCCCTCAACGACTCGCTCGGTGAACGCTCGGATAGCAGCGCGCAGGAAGCGGAACTCGCCGCCGCCCTCGTTCTGGCCCGCAAGCGCCGTCTCGGCCCGTTCCAGAGACCCGACCGCGAAGAGGAAGATCCGCTCAAGGCACTGGGCGTCTTCGCCCGCAACGGCTTCTCCCGTGATGTCGCGCAGAGCGTGCTCGACATGGACTCCGATGAGGCGGAAGACCGCATCATCGCCTTCCGCAGTCTCTGAAGATGATGATGCCCCGCTTTTTCCGCTGCCTGCCGCTGGGTCTTCTGGTCGTCCTCGCGGCCTGCGGCAACCGCTATGAATACAGCCGCGCCAGCTTCAATGGTCCACTGCAATGCGCACCCTACGCCCGCGAGCGCACCGGCCTGAAACTGAGCGGAAGCGCCGCCTCATGGTGGGGACAGTCCGCCGGGCGCTATGCCCATACCCATACGCCCCGACCCGGAGAAGTCCTGGTCTTCCGCGCCACCTCCCGCGTGCCCAGCGGCCATGTCTCCATCGTGCGCCGGCAGGTTTCGGACCGCACGATCCTCGTTGACCATGCCAACTGGGAACCCGGCCGCATCGATCGCGCTGTCCCCGTGACGGATGTTTCCGCCCGCAATGACTGGACGCTGGTGCGCGTCTGGTGGGCGCCGGTTCACAGCCTCGGAAAGCGCGCTTATCCGACCTATGGCTTCATTTCATCGCACGACAGTGACGACGCTTCCTGAGAGGAACGCTTGCACAATCGCCCAAGCCTTGCCACATGATGGTGGCCTTGGCTTTTCGGAGTAATACATTATGGGCAGCATGAGCCCCGTTCACTGGCTGATCCTGGCGGTCGTCCTGCTCGTCGTGTTTGGCGGCGGCGGCAAGATCAGCGGCCTGATGGGAGACTTCGCGAAGGGCATCAAGTCCTTCAAGAAGAACATGGCCGACGATGAATCCATGACCGCGACGGACGCCACGCAGGCTCCGGGTCACATCTCTCCGCCGAACCAGAATCCCGGCTACAGCCAGACGACCAGCAGCGAAACACACCGCAACCAGGTCTGATGCAGAACCTCAAGGTTGATGAAAGCTGGGGCAATGCCAGCCGTCAGATCGTGCAGGCTGGCCAGCGGATGGACCAGCGCGGCTGGGTTCCGGCCACGGCGGGGAACCTGTCCTGCCGCCTGCCGGACGGTCGCATCGCGATCACGCGCTCGGGTGGCCACAAGGGTTTCCTGACGGACAGCGACGTCATCGAGATTACCCCCGATGGTGTTCCGGTCGACCGCGCAAACCGTGCCAGCGCGGAAACGCTCCTGCACACGCAGCTTTATGCCCATGATCCCGCGATCGGGGCCGTGCTGCATGGTCACTCCGTGGCTGCGACCATCCTGTCCATGGATGAACCGTCCGACGCGATCACGCTGGCAGGCTATGAGGTCCTCAAGGTGTTCGAGGGCCAGACGACCCACGATACCAGCCTCGAACTGCCCCTGTTCCATAACGATCAGGATATCGCGCGTCTGGCCACGGTCGTCGCTCCAAAACTCGCGGATATGCGCCTCGGCTATCTGATCCGCGGCCACGGCGTCTATGTCTGGGGCAAAGACATGTTCACGGCCCTGGCTCGTCTTGAAGGGCTTGAGTTCCTGCTGGCCTGCGAACTCGCCCGTCTGCAGAAGAAGGCCTGATCATGAGCCGCCTGACCGTCTACCGCGATGATGCTCCCGACACGATCCTGCTGGATGTCACCACGCCCGGCGAGATTGCGGAGACCCTGCGTCCCCACAACATCCGCTTCGATCGCTGGTCCGCTCCGGTCACTCCGCCGCCCGACGCGCCAGCAGAAGAGGTGCTGGACGCCTATCGCCCCTATCTCGACACGCTGATGGGCGAGACGGGTGCCGGTAGTGCGGACGTGGTGCGGATCAACGCCACGACGCCAAACCTTCCGGAGCTTCGGAAAAAATTCCTGTCCGAACATACACACAGCGAAGACGAAGTCCGCTTCTTCGTGCATGGGCAGGGGGCGTTCGTCCTGCATATCCGCGGTCGCGTCTATTCCGTCCTGTGCACACAAGGCGACCTGATCTCCGTTCCTGCCGGAATCCCGCACTGGTTCGACGCCGGACCATCGCCGGACGTCGTAGCCCTGCGTGTCTTCACCGACACGACTGGCTGGATCGCGCAATATACCGGCGATGACATTGCCAACCGTTTCCCGGCCGAAGTGCCTGCCGAAGCTTCCGGCAACTCCTGAAAGTCCCCCATGATCCGTCTCGTCCTGCTTGATATCGAGGGTACAACCCTGCCGATCTCTTTCGTGCGGGACGTCATGTTCCCTTACGCCGCGAAAGCTCTCCCGGCCCTGATGCAGGATCATACGAACCCGACGGTCGTGGCAGCCCGTGCGGATATCGTCATGGAGCATCCGGGGCAGGACCCGCTGAAGGTCTGTCAGGACTGGATGAAGGCGGACGTGAAGGCCGCACCCCTCAAGACGCTTCAGGGTCTGACCTGGCGTCAGGGCTTTGAGGATCGAACCCTTCAGGCCGATCTGTATCCGGATGTCCCGCCCGCCCTGAAGGCTTGGTCGAAAGGCGGTCTGCGTCTGGCCGTCTACTCGTCAGGCTCCATCCCGTCGCAGAAGCTGCTTTACGGTCATACGGCGCAGGGTGACCTCACGCCGCTGTTCGAGGATTTCTTCGATCTTTCGACCGGCGGAAAAAAAGACGCAGCGTCCTATGAAAAGATCACAGCGGCCGTCGGTCTGCCCGCAGACGAAATCCTGTTCCTGTCCGATATCGGCGCCGAACTGGACGCCGCTCAAAGAGCAGGGCTGAGCGTCTGCCAGCTCGTCCGTGAGCAGGACGGCACCGTTCCCCATCCGGGCGTCCCGCAGGCACCGGACCTGAACGCCGTCTCCACCCAGTTCGGCCTGCCCGTCGCATGATCCTGCATACGGACTGGCGCAACATCCCTGCCTCTGCCCGCAATACGGTTGCGGCCCTGGGCAATTTCGACGGCGTGCATCGCGGGCATGTCCGTCTGCTCGATACGCTGCGGATGGCGCGTCCCGATCATCCGCTTTCGGTCGTCACGTTCGATCCCCATCCCCGTACGCTGTTCCGCCCGCAGGATCCGCCTTTCCGCCTGATGCTGCCGGATGTCCGCGCCGCCGCTCTCGGGGAACAGGGCGTGGATCATGTCTTCCAGATCCCGTTCGATGCGGAATTCTCGCATCTGAGCGCCGAGCAGTTCGTGAACGATGTTCTGGTCAACGGCCTTGGCGTGGCCCATGTGGCCTGCGGGGCAGATTTCGCGTTCGGCCACCGTCGCACCGGCAATATCGAGCGCCTTGAAACCCTTCTGGCACCTCATGGAATCGGGCTGACTATCGTGCCCCAGCTTTCCGATGAGGGCGGCCCGATCTCCTCAAGCCGCATCCGTCGCCTGCTGCAGGAAGGTTATCCCGAACGCGCGGCGCAGGAACTTGGCCGTCCCTGGAGCATCACCGGTCCCGTCATGCACGGAGACCAGCGCGGACGCCTCCTTGGCTTCCCGACCGCCAACATTCCCCTGACCCAGCATGTCGAGCCCGCACGCGGCGTCTATGCCGCGCGCGTCACGCTGCCGGATGGCCGGGTCATTGCCGGCGTCGCCAATATCGGCCGCCGTCCGACCATCAATGACGGTCAGGAAAGCCGGCTCGAAGTCCATCTCTTCGACTTCAACGAAGACCTGTACGGCAAGACCTTGAGTGTCGCCCTGATCGCGCTCCTGCGCGAGGAAAAGAGGTTCTCCGGTCTGGACGAACTCAAGACCCAGATCGCAGCAGATGCCGCGCAGGCTCGGGCCATTCTCGGCGTCTGAATTTCTTCATTCATTTCCCAATTCTGCTGAACCCCTTCTTCGCCTTCGGAGAAGGGTTTTTTTTGCCGTATGTCGTTCCGTGTCATTTTTGCCACAATCAGACAAAGAGAATGAGAATCTTTCGCAATGTTACTGAATCTGTATTGAGAATTAGTCGCATTAACTCTTTAAGGACAGCATCCGTTTTCGTTTGCAGGATCGTGATCCGATGTCGTCCAGAATACCCCGCCACCCACTGGGTCCGCTATCTCTTGCCGCAGGACTGACGCTCGTCTGTTCCGCCGCGCACGCACAGGACGACACCCGGCACCATCACAAGGCCCGTCGTCACCCGGTTCCCAAAAACGACGCAGCTAGCCCCCAGACATCCAAGGCCCTTCCGCCCAAAGCTCCCATATCGGGAACTGTTCCAAAAACGGCGGACAACAGCATCGTCGCAACGCCTGAGGAAACCGAGCATCTGCAGGTCGTCGGCTCTCCGATGAACACGTTGCAGACCCCCATCGGCATTGGCCGGATGCCGGAAGACGTCATGCACACGCCGCAGACGATCAACGTCGTGCCCAAGCTCCTGATGGAACAGCAGAACGTCAAATCGCTCGACGAGGCCCTGCGCAACGTGCCAGGCATCACCGCATCGGTCGGTGAAGGCGAAGGTGGGATGGCGGGCGACCAGTTCCTGATCCGCGGCTTCCAGGCGCAGAACGACATCTACGAAAATGGCCTGCGCGATTTCGGCGTCTATACCCGTGACAGCTTTGATTACGACCATGTCTCGGTCATCAAGGGGCCGTCTTCGGAAGTCTTCGGTAACGGAACGACGGGTGGCGCGATCAACATCACCACCAAGGTCGCCCATCTCGGGGACAGCTACGGTGGCAGCTTCTCGGGTGGTTCTGCGGAGTATTATCGCGGCACGCTCGATTTCAACAAGCAGAGCGGGGACTCCACGGCCATCCGCATCACGGGCATGGGCAACGAGAACAACACGGTCGGCCGGGACAATGTCTTTTCCCATCGCTGGGGTATTGCCCCGTCCATCGCCTTCGGTCTGGGCAAGCGCACGACCTTCACGCTGGAATATTTCCATCAGACGGACAACCGCGTGCCGGATTATGGTGTGCCGGTCGTCACCAAGCCGGGAACGACCATTGCGAAGCCACTGACGGAATATGGCCTGAACCGCAACAACTGGTACGGCACGACCTATGATCAGGATGCGTCGAATGTGGACATGCTGACGGCGCGCCTGAAATTCGACCTGAACAAGAACATCACGTTCTACAACGATGCGCGCGGTGGCATGTACAGCCGGTATTTCTCCGCGTCACAGCCGGGCTGTGATACGACCTGCGCTGCCGAGTATTTCACCGATCCTGAAGCGGCGACCATCAACCGGCGTGGTCATCTGGGCGGTCCGGAGCCTTATCAGCAGAACGACTGGTCCGTGCAGGACGTGTTCTCGGGCATCGCGAAGTTCTCGACTGGCAGCATCCGTCACCAGATCATCGCTGGTGTCGATATCTCGCATGTCTATGACCGGCGCACGAACTACGCCTACAATTTCAACGGCCAGAATGGCACGCAGACTGATACGACAAGCCTGCTCCACCCTTCCGCCACCCAGCCGGGTCTCCTGCTTGGCTCACTTGGCCAGTACAGCGGAAATCTCGTGAACATTTCCGGTGTCGGCCATGCCCTGTACAAAACGGGCGATGCCACGGATGTCGGTGCGTTTTTTTCTGAACAGATGTGGCTGGCACCCTGGTTCTCGATCCGTGGCGGCTTCCGCTGGGATCACTGGGACAGCCACTATTCCGCCAATGGCGGCACGGCTGGCGCCGGCGTGTCTTATGGACAGACGCAGGACACGTTCAATCCGACCGTCAGCCTGATGTACACGCCGACCAGCAACATCATGGTCTATTTCAACTGGGCGCAGTCCACCACGCCGCTGGGCCTGTATGTGACGAACAGCTCCGAACCCCTGAAATCCACGACGCAGGGTTTTAGTCCCGAACGCAGCAGTCTTTACGAGCTGGGTGCGAAGTATAACGCCTTCCACGGTCGCATGGGCTTTGCAGCTTCCGTGTTCCGTCTGGAAAAGGGCAACGCGCTCATGACCGACCCTTCGACGGGGGATGTCTCTTCGTCCAGCGATCGTCAGCGTAACCAGGGCGTTGAACTCAGCGTTTCGGGCGAAATCCTGAAGAACTGGACCATGATCGGCACCTACGCCTATTACGACGCCACAACCGTGTCATCCCTGACGGCGGCTGATGTCGGCAAGCGCATCCAGTACGCGCCGAAGAACTCCGCCACCATCTGGTCCACCTACACGATCGCGCCGAACCGTCCCTGGAATGTCACGTTCGGCGGTGGTCTGACCTGGCGTGATGGTGTCTACCTGAACGCCACCAATACAGCAGCCGTACCTGCCACCGTGGAATGGGATGCCGTGATTTCCCACAATTTCGGCAAGCACTGGCGCGTCGCCATGAACGGCTACAACCTCGACAACCGCCTGAACTACAGCAACCTGTTCAGCGACCGTGCCACCCCGGCTGTCGGCCGGTCCTTCCTCTTCAACCTTTCGGCGAATTACTGACCGAAACAGCCTCCCCTGACGGAGAAATCCCCATTTCCGTCAGGCGTTCGCGCACCCGCTCCAGCAACTGCGCATCACCTTTCGGCCCCAGCGCCGTCAGCTTCTGATCCATCGCCAGCAGAATGTCGGACGTCGCATCCACGACAGCCTTGCGCCACCAGTCCAGCGCCTCATCGATTTTCCCGGCATCCACAAGCGCCGTGGCATGATTGTGCTGCCCCCGGTAATCGCCGCCTTCCGCTGATTTCCTATACCAGTCCAGCGCCGCCACCCGGTCCTGCGGCACAACCCACCCTTCTTCCAGAAACCGCGCATACAGGTTCATGGATTTCGCATGACCGTTGCCCGCGGCCGTCCGGAACAGGCCCAGCGCCCGCGCCAGATCTGCCCCCATGCCGATCCCGCGCATGGTCATGATGCCCAGATTGTACCGGCCCCATTCGTCTCCCGCGCCCGCTGCGGCCTCGTAACAGCGTGCGGCCTGCTGAAGATCCTTCTCACAGCCCCAGCCGAACTGGAAACACCGTCCCCGCATGTTGTGCCCCGGCCCGAACCCGGCACTGGCCGCGATAGTGAACCAGTCCAGCGCGGCCACCGGATCACGCGGAACATACACGCTGTCCAGCAGCACCTGTCCCCACTGTACGATCTGAAGATGCTGTCCCTTGAGCGCGCCTTGCCTGATTTCCTCGATCTGCGGTGGCAGGGCAGGGGGCTCGGGACGGCGCGTGGGCGCTTTGCGGCCCAGGAACTTCTGAACGATCCGTTTCATCAGAGTGCGGGTACGATCTGCTGGACCTCGAACCCATTCTTGCGGAGCAGGGCGGGCAGACCCTTCGGCCCCGCCATGTGCAGGGAGCCCACGGCCGCGAACAGCGATGTCCCGCTCTCATGGATTTTCTCGATTTTCTGCGCCATGCCGACATTCCGATCATCCAGAAGCCGCGTCATGAAGCGTCGCTCCTGAGCGGTATTCAGGCAGTCGCACCAGTCCTGATAACGATCCAGCCGTTTCACGTCGCTCGAGGCCCACATCTGGGTCAGCTTGCGGTTCTCGGCCTGCGTCTTTCCGGTCGAGATGCCCTTGACGATATCATCAATGAACGCGTCCTCATCCGCAGCGTCAGGACCGATCAGCAGATCCCGCTGCATCTGCACCGTCTCCAGCCCGATCAGAGGCTTTTTCAGACTTCCTGCCATGCCCTGCAGAACGGCATCCACCGCATAATCCGGATAATATCCATCCTGGCGTGACGCCAGGGATTCGACACCAGCCGCTTCCACGCCAACCGCCACATGCGCGAACGCGGCACTCGGCACGCATTGCTGATCCATGAGCGCATCCACTTTCGCCTTGCGCCCGGACTGCACGAGATGCGCCCATCGGGCCGGATCTTCGGGCTGGCGCAGAGTGGTCGCGGTGTCGGGCGCGTTCAGATCAAGCTCCAGCGCGACCTCGCTGCTGTGCAGGATCGCAGCGCGCGTCAGCGGACCCGGCATCAGCCAGTCCTGTTTTGCAACATGCAGCGTCCCATACAGCCACGACGAATGACCGTCCTTCGTCACCTTCCACAGGAAACCGCGGTCCGGTGACGTCTGGAACATCTGCGCCATCCGGCTCTTGTCCGGCACGCTCGCCGGTGCCGGACAGCGGGGCGCCTGTGCATACGCGGAAGATCCAAATCCCGCACAGAGACCCAGAACAAGCCCGGCAACGGACTGGAAAAGACGATGTAACTGCACGGATCTGCCTTCTGCAAAAAGCACCATATCCGGCATCATCCGCCACTCCTGCCGTCCCCGCAACCCGCGTCCGGAAGCTGTCCTGAGACAGGCCCGCATTGCTGCTTCCCTCACCCCCGGACTTGACCGGATTGGCCCGCAATCTCCATATGGTTCCCCCTTTGTGTGAATGACCGAAACTGGCCCGTCCCCATGTCCGATAAGACCCCCGATCCTTCCGTCGCAGCCTTCAAGGAACAGCAGGACCGCTACCGCGATACCGTGTTTCTCCCCCGCACCGGTTTTCCGATGCGCGGTGGCCTGCCCAGGCGCGAGCCCGAAACGCTCGCCCGCTGGGCCGCGACAGGACTGGACGAAAAAATCCGGGAGGCCGGGAAGGGACGTCCCGTCTTCACGCTTCATGACGGACCGCCCTACGCCAACGGCCACATTCACATCGGACACGCCCTGAACAAGGTGATGAAGGACGTCATCAACCGCGCCCATCGCATGTCGGGGTATGAAGTCCGCTATCTTCCGGGCTGGGACTGCCACGGCCTGCCGATCGAATGGCGGATCGAGGAACAGTATCGCAAGGCCGGCAAGGACAAGGATCAGGTGCCCTTGCTCCAGTTCCGTGCCGAGTGCCGCCAGTACGCCGCCGAATGGGTGCAGAAGCAGGCCGAGGACTTCAAGCGCATCGGCGTTCAGGCCGAATGGGCCAACCGCTATGTGACGATGGACTTCAGCTCCGAAGCCAAGATCGTCGATGAGATCGGCAAGTTCCTGCTCAATGGCAGCCTCTATCGCGGCCTGCGCCCCGTCATGTGGAGTCCGGTCGAGAAGACGGCCCTGGCCGAAGCCGAGATCGAATATCACGACATCGACTCCACCACGATCTTCGTAGCCTTCCCGATCATCAAGGACCCGACGCCCGCCCACGCCCTGAACGGCGTGTCGGCTGTCATCTGGACGACCACGCCTTGGACTATCCCGGCCAACCGCGCGCTCGCCTATGGTCCGGACATCACCTATGTCGTCCTGCGCGTCGATGAGACGAACGAGAACAGCCTCGTCCCGCAGGGTGCGAAGCTGCTGGTGGCCGAGGATCGTGTGGACGCGTTCTGCACGGAGACGGGCATCACCGCACATCACATCCTCTACACGCTGCCAGGCAACGGGCTTGAAGGCGCGGTCTGCGCCCATCCGCTGCGTGGCCGTGGCTATGAGTATGACGTGCCGATGCTGCCGGGCGATTTCGTCACGACCGATGCCGGTACGGGCCTCGTCCACATGGCGCCGTCCCACGGTCAGGACGACTTCATGCTCTGCCGCCAGTACGGCATCGAAGTCCCCGAACTCGTGCAGGATGACGGTCGCTATGCCCCGTGGGTTCCGCATCTGGCCGGCATCCATGTCTTCAAGGCGGCCGATCCGGTCTGCGACCTGCTGACCGAAGCCCGCCAGTCCGCCGAACATGACGACGCCCCCGCTACCGGCCTGATGGCCCGCGGAACGGTCCGTCATTCCTATCCGCATTCCTGGCGTTCCAAGGCGCCGATCATCTTCCGCGCCACACCGCAGTGGTTCATCGCGATGGATGGCGAGACGAAGCTGCGCGAAAAGTCGCTGAGCGCGCTGGATAACGTCACCTTCGTCCCTGAAGCTGCCCGCCGTCGCCTGACCTCCATGATCGAGCAGCGCCCCGACTGGTGCATCTCCCGCCAGCGCGCCTGGGGTGTGCCGATCGCGGTCTTCGTCGAGAAGCGCACCGGCGACGTCCTGCGTGATCCGGCCGTCATGCAGCGAATCGTCGAGGCTTTCCGCGAAAAGGGTGCGGATATCTGGTACGAAGCCGACCCGGCGCTCTTCTTGGGTGAAGGCCGTGATCCCGCCGATTACGAGCAGGTCTTCGACATCGTGGACGTCTGGTTCGAGAGCGGCTCCACCCATCGCTTCGATCTCGGGCAGGAAGGTCTGAATTTCCCGGCCGATCTCTATCTCGAAGGCTCCGACCAGCATCGCGGCTGGTTCCAGTCCTCCCTGCTGGAAAGCGTCGGCACGATGGGTGTTGCGCCCTACAAGGCGCTCGTGACCAATGGCTTCGTCATGGACGAACAGGGCCGCAAGATGTCCAAGTCGCTGGGCAATGTCGTGGCGCCTTCGGACGTGACCGACAGCCTCGGCGCCGACATCCTGCGTCTGTGGGTCCTGAACTCGGACACGAACGAAGACCTCCGCATCGGGCAGGAAATTCTCAAGCAGCAGGGCGAACTTTACCGCCGCCTGCGCAACACGCTGCGCTGGCTGCTGGGCGCGCTGGACGGCTTCACGCCCGAAGAAGCCGTGCCCTACGCCGATCTGCCGCCGCTGGAGCAGTATATCCTGCACCGCCTGTCGGAACTGCGTGGCCTGATCGCCAGTGCGGTCGAGACGCATCAGTGGGTTGGTGTCTATCCGGCACTGCACGGCTTCTGCACCACCGATCTCTCGGCCTTCTATTTCGACATCCGCAAGGATGCGATCTACTGCGATGCCCCGTCCGACCCGACCCGCCGTGCCGCCCGCACGGTGCTGGACGCCCTGCATCGCGCGCTCTGCACCTGGCTGGCCCCCGTCCTCGTTTTCACGGCCGAGGAAGCCTGGCAGGCCCGCTTCGGCGAGGAGGACAGTGTCCATCTCGCGCAGTTCTTCGAACCGGAAGCCGAGTGGAACGACCCGGAACTCGGCAACCGCTGGGAAGACATCCGCGCCTATCGCCGCCTGATCACGACCGAGCTGGAAACGGCTCGCCGTGACGGCACGATCGGCTCCTCGCTCGAAGCCAGCGTCACGCTGCCGCTTTCGCAGGAAGAGGCCGGGATTTTCGGCGGGCTGGACTGGGCCGAGCTGCTCATCACGTCCCATGCCGAAACCGAACTGCTGCCGGGTGACACGGCCCATGGCGGCCCGCAGGTCGAGCGTGCGCCGGGCCATAAATGCGCCCGCTGCTGGAAGGTCCTGCCTGAAGTCGGGGAAGACGCCGACCATCCGGCCCTGTGTCGCCGCTGCATCGACGTGGTGAGTGCCTGATGTCCCTGTGGCATGAGGGCATGAGCCGGACAGGCCGCATGGTTCTGGGGTTTGCCCTGCTGGTTCTGGTCCTCGTTCTGGATCAGGCCAGCAAGGACTGGATCCTCTATGTCTATCACCTGCCGGACCGGGGATCGGTCGAGATCCTGCCGTTCCTGAACTTCACGATGGTCTGGAACCACGCCGTGACGTTCGGCATGTTCGGCGGCCTCGGCAGCCGTGGGCCGTGGGTCTTCTGCGCGGTCTCTCTGATCGCCGTGGGGCTTCTGGTCTGGACCCTGACCCGCACGAAGCGCACGCTCGTGGCGGCGGCCTGCGGGGCGATTGCAGGTGGCGCCATCGGCAATGTCATCGATCGCCTGCGCTATGGGGCAGTCGTGGATTTCCTGCATGCCCATGCTTTTGGCTGGTCATGGTATGTCTTCAATATCGCGGATTCAGGGATTGTCTGCGGCGTCGCCGTCTGGCTGATTGATTCCCTGCTCGCCGAACGTCAGGCAGCTGCCAAGTGATGCGGTCACGGAACTTGTTCCAATGGCTTGCTCCGGCGCCGCGCGGACTGTAGGAGTGTTGCATCATGATCGCGTCCCAGGGGCCCTCCATGCGCCGTAACCGTCTTTCCGTTGCCCGTCTCAGTGTCCAGATGGGTGCCATGGCTTCCGTCGGCCTGCTGCTTTCGGGCTGCTCGGGCGCCGATGTCTCACGCGCGATCGGTCTCGAACGGGCCATGCCCGACGAGTACACCGTCACGACCCGTGCCCCGCTCTCCATGCCGCCTTCCGAGCAGATGCAGCTCCCCGGTGCCGCAGATGCCCATCGTCCGGACGAAAGCCCGCGGATGCAGGCGCTCGAAACCCTGTCGCCGGACACGGCCCTGCATCCGGATTCCGGCAAGGGCAGCACCGGCCAGACCGCACTGGTCGGACAGGTGGACAAGTCCGCCAGCGCACCGAACAATGCCGAGCTTGGCGCGGCCGATGCCGGTTTCGTGGATAACCTGATGTTCTGGAAGGGCGGCAATGCCGGTTCCGTCGTCGATGGTGACGCCGAAAACCGCCGTATCCGCGAGAACTCGGCCCTGGGCCGCAATCCCGCAACGGGTGCGACCCCGACCGTCAGAAAGAAGAAGGCCTTCCTCGGCGTTCTCTGAAGTACCCTCCGTCCCGACTGCCCCCTGATTGGGTGGACGGGACGGCCCTGTCTGCCGTCCAGCCCCTGTCTGCCGTCCAGCCCCTGTCCGGACGATGAGGAGGCATCGTGTCCGAGGCCCCGTCCTTTCCCCGCCCCACAATCCGTCGTCTTTCCGGCCACGTTATCGATCTGATTGCGGCTGGTGAAGTCATCGAGCGTCCTGCTGCTGCTCTGAAGGAACTGGTGGAGAACGCCATTGATGCAGGCGCGACCTGCATCGTGGTTGCCCTGCGCGCAGGCGGGACGGACCGTATCGACGTTACCGACAATGGCTGCGGCATGAGTCCGGTCGAGCTGGAACTGGCCGTCGAGCGGCACTGCACTTCCAAATTGCAGGATGAACGTCTCGTCCAGATCCGCACACTGGGTTTCCGGGGCGAGGCGCTCCCCTCCATCGGCGCCAGCGCGCGCCTGTCCATCACGTCCCGCACGCCAGAGTCCGATACCGCCTGGTGCATCCGGGTGGATGGGGGTGTCATCACGCCGCCCCAGCCCGCGTCCGGCCCGGTCGGCACGCGTATCGTCGTGACAGATCTGTTCTTCGCCACCCCGGCGCGGCGCAAGTTCCTCAAGAGCGCCCGCGTCGAAAGCGGCCATGCCGAATCCGTCATGCGTCGTCTGGCCCTGTCCGCGCCTCATTGCGCCATGCGCGTCCTGCTGGACGACAAGGTTCTGTTCGACCTGCCCGAGCAGAGCCCCATTACGCGGGCAGCTTCCGTTCTGGATACGACTCCTGACACGCTGATTCCCCTCGACGAACAGCGCGGGGCTGTGCGTCTGTCTGGCTTCGCCTGCGGCCCGGCCCGCACCCGCGCCACTGGATCGGGGCAGTTCATTCTGGTCAACAACCGCCCGGTAACGGACCCCATGCTCCGGACCGCCATCCGCGTGGCCTACCGTCCCGTGATCGAGCGTGGCCGCTTCCCGGTCATGGCGCTGCATCTGACCGTGCCGCTGGAACGGCTGGACGTGAACGTCCATCCCGCCAAGACGGAGCTGCGGTTTGCCGACGAAGCCGAAATCCGGTCTCTCGTGATTGGCGGTTTGGGCCGGGCGCTGGGTCATGGTTCGAATGGCGGTGGTGGCATTCATGCGAGCTTCGGTTCGCGGCCGTCCATCGTCTATCCGCCCCGGCCGCCGGAGCCACGGGAAGCTCCGGCTTCCGTACCGCTACAGGGCAGCCTTTCGACCGGTTATGCTCCGCGGTCCTCGCCTCTGCCGGACGCCACTCAGTCTCTGGTCCGACCGGGTTTTGCGGAAACGGACCCGGCTTTCGCCCCCGCTGCCCGTGCTCCGCAGCAGCCTGAAGCGCTTGATCCTGCATTCCCGCTGGGTGCTGCCATCGCGCAGGTCTTCGATACCTATATCCTGGCCCTCGCTCCCGATGGGGACCTCGTCCTCGTGGACCAGCACGCCGCCCATGAGCGTCTGACCCATGAACGCCTGCGAGAACAGTACGCCAATGGCGGCACGCTGCGGTCGCAGGCCCTGCTCCTGCCGGAAGTGGTGGACCTGCCGCGTCGTGAGGCGGAAGCCCTCATGGCCCAGGCCGAAGACCTGTCAAAACTGGGGATCGATCTTGAATCCTTCGGCCCCGGCAGTGTTCTTTTGCGATCGGTGCCGGCCCTTCTGGGCGCTCAGGACATTCAGGGGCTCCTGAAGGATATTGCCGACGAACTGGCCAGTGATCCGGATCTGGACGCTGCCAGTACGGGAAGTTTCTCGCATCATCTGGATGCCATTCTCGCACGCATGGCATGTCATGGCAGCATCCGCGCAGGTCGTCGCCTCAAGCCCGAGGAAATGGATGCCCTGTTGCGCGAGATGGAACTGACACCGCGTGCAAATACTTGCTCGCATGGACGGCCGACATGGCTCAAACTGACACGGCGTGAACTTGAACGTCTTTTTGGGCGCGTTAAATAACACGCAGGGTTGAAGAGCGGTTTCTTGCAACACCATGTTAGGACCAGCGGCGATCACTTTGGCGGCAGGAAAGACAACAGAATGTCAGCGTCACTAAAAGGCAGTTCCGAGGTCAGCAATACCTCGCTCATCCAATCTCTGCGGGCCATCGTGGGCGCGCGGCACGTCCTGACGAAGCCGTCGGCGACCTACCGCTTCCGCAAGGGCTTCCGCTTTGGCATGGGCGACGTTGTTGCGGTGCTTCAGCCGGGGAGTCTGGTCGAACTGTGGCGCGCCGCAAAGCTCTGTGCCGAAACAGGCCGGATCATCATCATGCAGGCCGCCAATACCGGCCTGACCGGCGGTTCCACCCCTGACGGCAACGACTATGACCGTGATGTCGTCATCATCAGCACGAACCGCCTGGACGGCATTCACCTGATCGGTGAGGGCAAGCAGGTCGTCTGCCTGCCGGGCTCCACGCTGCATGATCTGGAAGAAAAACTGGCTGCCATTGGGCGTGAGCCTCATTCTGTCATCGGCTCGTCCTGTATCGGCGCCTCGGTTCTGGGCGGCGTCAGCAACAATTCCGGTGGCGCGCTGGTCCAGCGCGGACCGGCCTTCACCGAGATGGCCCTGTTCGGCCAGATGGGCGAGGACGGCAAGCTCCACCTCGTCAACCATCTGGGTATCCGTATTGAAGGCAATCCCGAGCAGATCCTTGCCGCCGTACAGGCCGGTCAGCTTCCGGAAAGCGCCATCGACTGGAAGGCCGGTCGTGGTCATGACGAGAACTATGCCACCCATGTCCGCGACGTGGACGCCGACACTCCCGCCCGTTTCAATGCCGATCCCAACCGCTGGTATGAAGCTGCGGGCTGTGCGGGCAAGCTGGTCGTGTTTGCTGTCCGTCTCGACACGTTCGAAGCCAACAAGAATCCGGGCGTGTTCTATATCGGGACGAACAACACATCCGATCTCGAAGACCTTCGCCGCCATGTTCTGACCCATTTCGACGAGTTGCCGATCGCCGGTGAGTACCTGCACCGGGATGCGTTCAATATCGCCGAAAAATACGGCAAGGACACGTTTGCGGTCATCCGCTATTTCGGTACGAAATATCTGCCGATGTTCTTCTCCATGAAGTCCCGCTTCGACGTTTTCGCGCAGCGCCTGCCGTTCCTGTCCGATCATTTCAGCGATCTGGCGATGCAGTTCCTCAGTCGCTTCCTGCCGAAACAGCTTCCCCAGCGTATGTGCGATTACCGCGACCGCTTTGAGCATCACCTGATGCTCAAGGTCTCCGCCCACATGACCGGACCTGTCCGCGCCTATCTGGAGCAGTGGGCCTCAAGCACGGGCGGCGCTTTCTTTGAATGTACGCCGGATGAAGGCACACGCGCCTTCCTGCACCGCTTCGCCGCAGCCGGTGCCGCCGTGCGTTATCGTGCGGTCCACACGAAAACCGCTGAAGACATCGTGGCGCTCGATGTTGCCCTGCGTCGCAATGACCGCGAGTGGTTCGAGGTCCTGCCCAAGGAAATCGAGGACAAGATCATCGTTAAACTCTATTACGGCCACTTCTTCTGTCATGTGATGCACCAGGATTACGTGATCAAAAAGGGCTACAACGCCATGCAGGTGGAGCACGACATGCTCCCCGGACTGGACGCCCGTGGCGCCCGTTATCCGGCGGAACACAATGTCGGGCATCTCTACAAGGCGCCGGACGAGATGGTTGCCCATTACCGCAGCCTCGATCCCTGCAACTGCTTCAATCCCGGCATTGGTCTGGCAACGAAGAAGCGGAACTGGGTTGCCGAGAGCGTCTGACGCGCTCCCGGCTTGGCTCTTTGTCAGAATGCGGCGGTCAGGTTCATGTTGAAGGACCGCCCCATTCCCGGCAACGGCCCCAGAATACCCGTGGCGTCATAGTCACCCAGTGAGAGGCCGCCGAGCGGCAGGTAATATCGCTGGTTCAGCACGTTCGCCAGTTCGGCATTGAGCGTGAAATACCGCCAGCGATAGCTCCCCCCAAGCCCCAGCAGCGCATAGCCCGGCGTGCGGGGCTCGTTGCGCAGCCAGTCCACGGTGTCCTTGGACTTTACGAGCGTTACTTCGACGCGTCCCGTCCAGTTCTCGTACGTCTCGTGCAGCCCGATCACACCATTCGCCGGCATCTGGTGATACAGGCCCGAATGCGTCACCAGATCCACGCCGCGGACCCAGTTGATGTTCCCGACAAGCTCGCCCCGTCCGTAAGCCGGCCTGTCCCAAAGACGTACGGACCCAGAGGCGTTGATGCCGTAGCTCTGGGCATTGTGGTTGACGAAACCCAGCATCGACAGCCCGTTCGAGAAGCTGCCCAGGCGGCGGACGTTAATGTAGTTGTGCGTGTAGGTGTAAAACGGCTGGATCTTCAGGTCCCAGCGCTGCATCGGGTTGGGGTCATGCCAGTCCACCGTCACGCTGGCCGTATTGGCGACTTCGGGCGACAGGTTCAGGTTCCCCACATAGCCGTTGCCATCGCCAAACCAGCCGATCATGCGCGTCGCCATGCTGCCCATGCCCCAGGCATAGCGCTCATACAGGTTAGGCGAGCGCGTCTTGCGGGCATAGCCACCTTCAATGGACAGGCTGTCCAGCGGCTTCCATCGCCCCGTTGCCGTGACATCGAAATTGACGTCCGTCCGGCCGCGTGACGCCTTGTTGAATGTCTCGGCTGCGGCAGCATCCGCCATCGACATCATGCTGCTCCAGGAATAGGGGGCGACCTTCCCCGTATTCATCATCACGACGTCATTGCGGAACCCGAGCTGCGTGGAAAAGCGTGGCAGCCACTGCGCATCCCATTCCACGAAATGGCCCAGCCGGTCCCGATGGCCGTTATTGATGTTGTGATAGGTGCCAGGCCCCATCATCGTGCTGCCCTGCAAAGGCGGCCACCAGTCGTTCAGCCCGTTATGATCGAAGGAACTGCCCAGCTTCAGCGTATGCTTCAGCCCGAGCGGAATGGTCGCCTTGATCGCATAAGCCGCTGTCCGCGCATCCGTGTTCATCGGCATACCCGTGGTGGCACTGTGACCGCCCTTGTCCGACAGCATGTCCATGACATGCGTCACCCGCTGCCATGACCCGCGCACATCCAGGGTGCCCCAGTTGAAGTCGCCCTTGTACTTGCCGTTCACGAAGGTCGAACGGTTGTTCGTCATGTCCATATACTGGTTGGGAAAGCCTTCATACGGGATGTCCTGCTGACCGAACGTCAGGGCCAGCAGATGATTGGCCTTCTTCACGCCCAGCGTCACCGCATGGTTGAAGCTCAGGTAATCCGTGGACCGCACGTGCTGTCCGTTTCCGCCAGCCTGATAGTCGCTGGCATGGGAATAGGACGCCGTATAGCGCAGACTGAACATGTCATTGGCGACGGTCAGGGACCCGGAAGCACCGGAGCCGCCGCCATTGCTGCGATAGTCGCCACGCACATGTCCGGTCACGAGGATGTTGCCCGCTTTCGCAAAGAGCGGGTCTTTCCGCTCGATCTCCACGGTGCCGCCGATGCTGTCCCCGCCCAGACTGACAGGCGTGATGCCCGCAATCGCCACGGCGCGGGAGACGCTGTCCTGATCGACATAAGACATGGCCGGATTCATGTGGTTCGGGCAGGCGGCATCAATCCGCATCCCGTCCACGAGCGTCGCCACCCGATCATCGGCCATGCCGTTCAGAACGGGCAGGGCGGAAACCCCGCCTGCGGAATAGGTGCTGTAGCCCAGCGCATGGTCCAGAAGATGCGCCGTATCCGCGCTGGTTGTCCGGGGCTGGCGCACACCATTGACGGTCAGATGTTCGGCTTTGCCGGCTTCGACGGAGTCCGGCTGGGGCAGGGTTTCCTGAGCAGACGCCCCTGAAAAGGCGCTCAGGGTCAAAATGATGGCCGCCAGGTACGGGCGCACGTGAGGTGCACCGCCTGCGCGGGCGCTGAAAAAGGGGAGCATGATCCGCATCCTCGACTGGTCTGAAATCCAGTCACGGCGAATCACGTCCTGAAGGGCCGCCCGAAACGGGCAGACCGCAGGAAGTTCCGTCCTCCGCCATGACCACGATGGGGGTCAGACGAAGCGAGGTGGTCCCCGGGACGGCGGAAGCAGACGCCAGATCGCAGGCGGTGCGCGTGGTGTGCCCGGGTATTGCCGGATCTGACGGCTTGCGGTCCTACGTGTCGGTACGACAGGCAGGCTGGCAAGGATGACCGCCAGAAGCTGTAACAGCGGACAGAGCGGACAAGTGCCGTCATGGGAATCGTGGTGGTGATGCTCCCCAGCCGTCATTCCGGGCATGGGGCCGGTCATCACCATGGGTGACGGTGCAATGTCGATCCCCGTCAGGCGCTCGATCGTCGCCCGCGGACTTTCTTCGGGATAGGCGCATCCCTGAAGGACCAGCTGCCCCAGAAATCCCAGAAGAACCATGGCGATGACTGCAAGGGCAGACAGACTGGACCGTTGGTTCGAGGAGGGAAAGAGGCGGGACATGACGCCCACATCTGGCGCGCGTGTCGCAGCCCGGTCAAGGGAACGGAATACGGCCCAGCCCTATATTTTTGTCAGTTTTCAGCCGATTATTGCTCAGGCGGGATCAGTGGAGTGGCTTCTGGCGCCCTGTCAGGACATTCCCGGCCGATGCCGCCGCGATGCATAGAACGCCCATCCAGCGCATGATGGACAGCGCCTCATGCAGGAAAATGAATCCTGAAAGCGCACCTAGCATCGGCTCCATGCTCAGCAGGATTCCCAGCTCGCGCGGGTTCAGGGTCCGCATCGCCATCATGTCCAGAATATAGGGCACGGCCGAGGACAGGACCGCTACGCTCAGCGCGGCTCCCCCCTGCCAGGGATGGGTCAGCACCGTCGGGATCGTCGGAATCAGGCAGGGCAGAAGCAGGATACCCGCCGTGCTCATGCCCAGAGTGGTGGCGACGGGGGCGGGGAACATCTTGCCCATGCGTGTGCCGGTCAGGATATAGACCACCCAGCCACACCCGCTCAGCAGGGCCGCGGCCACGCCGAACAGGTTGAGTGACGACAGGCCGACCGTTGCGCCTTCCGGTCGTAGCAGCAGGAAGAGCCCCAGAACCACAAGCCCCGCCCAGCACAGATCCAGCCATCGGCGGGAACCGACAAGCGCGAGCGTCAGGGGGCCGGTGAATTCAAGGGCTACTACGACGCCCAGCGGCAGCCGGACCAGCGCTACATAGAAGCAGAAGTTCATGACGGCGACGGCAGCGCCATAAGGTAGCAGCAGTTTCAGGCGTTCGACCGTCAGCGAACCGCGTGTCGGTCGCCAGATGCACAGCAGGATTATGGCCGCCAGACACACGCGCAGCCCCACCATGCCGGTCGGACCGAACAGGGGAAACAGACCCTTTGCCAGCGTTGCGCCGATCTGAAAGGAGGAAATCCCTCCGATCAGACATCCGACGGCCTTGAGCTGGCTATGAGACTCCGTGGAACTGGCCGGTGACGACACGCTCAGACGTCGAGCTCGTCAACGGATCGGGCATGTTCCTGAATGAAGCGGAAGCGCAGCTCCGGCTTGCGGCCCATGAGGCTCTCGACACGCTCGCTGGTCGCCAGACGGTCCTCGGCCGGGGTGATGACCCGCAGAAGCGTACGCCGGGCCGGATCCATGGTCGTTTCCTTCAGATCCTTCACCGGCATCTCACCCAGGCCCTTGAACCGGGAGACCTCGACCTTCGCATTTGGCTTGAAGTCGGCCTTGATGCGCCGGACGCGGTCCTGATCGTCCATGGCATAGACCGTCTTGGGTCCATGCGTGATGCGATAGAGCGGCGGCTGAGCCAGATGCAGATGGCCGTGACGGATCAGCTCCGGCATCTCACGATAGAAGAACGTCATCAGCAGCGAGGCGATATGCGCCCCGTCCACGTCAGCATCCGTCATGATGATGACGCGCCCGTAGCGCAGGCGGCTGATATCGAACGACGCTCCGATGCCACAGCCCAGAGCTTCGGTCAGGTCCCGGAGTTCCTGATTGGCCCGCAGTTTGTCAGTCGTTGCGGAGGCCACGTTGAGGATCTTTCCACGCAGCGGCAGCACGGCCTGCGTCTCGCGGTCACGCGCCTGACGCGCGGACCCACCAGCCGATTCGCCCTCCACGAGGAACAGCTCCGTCTCAGCTGCATTTTCGCGCGTGCAGTCCGTCAGCTTGCCCGGCAAACGCAGCTTGCGCGTCGCGCTTTTACGGGCCGTGTCCTTGACTTCACGACGGCGCAGACGCTCTTCCGCCCGCTCCATCATGAAAGCCAGCAGATTGTCAGCCTGTTGCGGGTTGCCGCCCAGCCAGTGATCCACACGGTCCCGCAGCGCACCTTCCACCAGCCGCGAAGCTTCCTGCGAGGTCAGCTTGTCCTTGGTCTGGCCCTGGAACTGGGGGTCGCGGACGAAGACCGAAAGCTTGGCGGCTACAGATCCCAGAACGTCCTCGGCCGAAATCGCCGCGGCCCGCTTGACCTTGCGCTGATCGCCCCAGGCCCGCAGTCCCTTGACCAGAGCTGAGCGGAAGCCGGCCTCATGCGTGCCACCCTGAGGTGTGGGAATCGTGTTGCAGAACGAGGAGAGCGACGCCGTACCGCTCTCAAGGAACGCCACAGCCCATTCCACGCGTCCGCCCGTGCGTCCGTCCGCTGCAACCGGCAGTTCGACATCACCCGCCCAGAGCGGTGTCAGCAGGTCCGGATCAGGGCCGAGTTCCGCTGAAAGGGCGTCTTCCAGACCGTTAGGGAACTGGATGGTGGCCTCGGCCGGCGTCTCGTCTCCGGCCTTGATGAGGGACGGCTCACATCTCCACTGGATCGTCACCCCCCGGAACAGCGCCGCCTTGGAGCAGCACATCCGGTAGAGGCGCGCAGGGGAGAAGTGGTGGTTGCCGAAGATTTCCGGGTCGGGCGTAAACCGCACGGTCGTCCCGCGACGGTTGGGCGCATTCCCAACTTCCGCCAGCGGCGCCAGCGAGACACCGCGCACGAAGTCCTGCCGGTACAGCGTCCGGTCCCGTGCGACCTCGACTTCCAGCTTCTCAGACAGCGCATTGACGACCGAACTGCCGACGCCATGCAGACCGCCAGACGTGTCATATGCCTTGCCGGAGAACTTTCCACCCGCATGGAGCGTGGTGAAAATCACCTCAAGCGCGGATTTCTCGGGAAATTTTGGATGGGGATCGGTCGGGATGCCACGGCCGTTGTCGCGCACCATAAGCGTGCGCGGGCCTTCCAGCCTGACGTCGATGGTGGTGGCGTGACCGGCCACCGCTTCATCCATCGCATTATCAAGGATTTCGGAGGCAAGATGATGATACGCGGTATCATCCGTGCCGCCGATATACATGCCCGGACGGCGCCGGACGGGCTCAAGCCCTTCCAGCACCTCGATGTCGTGGGCGCCATATTCCGTGTCGACCGTGCCCTTGCGGGCGCCGCCGGTCCGGGTTTTGCCTGTCTTTCCTGACTCGAACAGATCGCTCATGTCTGCGTTGTCGCCGTCCCGTCACGGAACGTCAAGCGAACGCTTCGCGACAGGATCAGAGATCGGCTCAGGCGCGGTTCGTGTGGCGGGTGGCTGCCCGTTTCGTCACGCCCTTGCGGGAGTGGCGGTCCACGGTCGCCGGAGCTTCGCAGCTCTCATAGGAGGCCGGCTGGGCCACGTCCTTGGCCTCAGCGTAATGCGCCAGATCGGACGCTGATTCCAGAGCGTCGATCTCGTCGAACATCGCCTCGCGCTGCTGGCAAAAGACCGTGCCGGACTTCAGCCCACCCAGCGACTGGATGTCGGCCAGCTGTGTGATGTAATCGTCATGCTCGACCTGGGCGCGACGGCCATAGGTCGTGCGGAAATAGCTGTTCAGACGCTCGTCGGCGTTCAGCAGGGCCGGGCGGAACTTGCCGACGAAGGCATTGTAACGCTCCTGCGCCTTGCACGACAGCGCCGTCACCATCAGCTCGGATTTCAGGCCGGCCACATCGAAGGCTTCGTGAGCGGGCGAATTGCCGCAGTCCGCAGCGCGGGCGGACAGGGGATGAACGGCAGCAAGCGTAGCGCAGGAAAGCCCGACAGCAAGCAGGCTCTTGAAGGAACGACGGAAGATCGACGGCATTGACAGACTCCACAAGACCGGATCGACCGGCCACAACCACTGGAACAGACTACCTGCGGTCGACCCCCCGCGAAAGCTGATTCTGCGTCTGAGGAACGTGCGGCAAGCCCTTAATCCGAAACATGATTTCGTGGCAGAAAATTGGCGGGGGACGTCCCGGGGCGAATTTATCGCTCCCCGGGCACAAAATACCGTCAAAATGGCCACACTGTCCCCATGCAGCCTTTCGCCCCGTGCAGTCCTGTTCTACATGCGAACGTCTGTCTGCCGTGAAAACGCGGCATGTCCTGTCACGATGCGTTGGAGTTGACCGTGCGTCTGCGAGGTTCTGCCATTACCCTGGGTTCGGCACTGGCCGTTTCCCTGCTTCTCTCCGGTTGTGCCCAACAGCCGATCGTCCAGCGTTCCGTGGCCCCGAATCCCTTCGGCTACCAGCGGACCTCCGCTGTCTGCCACGTCTCCGCCGTCAAGAAAGCCGCTGACGGCACGATGAGCGTGGATATGACGGTCCGCAGCGATGACGGACTGTGCTCCATCGCCATCCAGAAGCCGATGGGTGGCAACTATGCCTCCTTCGGCGTCAACCCGCCGCCGACACACGGCAAGGCCTTCCTCTATAATTATGATGGCAAGACCTATGTGGATTATACGCCGGCCACGGCTTACGCCGGAACGGATTCGTTCACGGCCGAGCTGATCCCCGGTGGCGGTCAGAAGCGCGAGCATCTGACGATCCACGCCACGGTGGATGCAACAGGCGTCGTTGTCGCCAAGCCGCCCGCAGTCGTTGCTCCGACGCCCGCGAAGACGACGGCCAAGAAAGCCACCGTCCATCATACGGTGCGTCGCAAGAAATAAGTCTTTTCCATCACGTCGATGGGTCTGAAAGGGCGGAGAGGTTTCTCTCTGCCCTTTTTTATGCCGGAAGGGCGTGCAGCTGACGCAAAAAAAACCGGCGGCCTCGTAAGAAGCCGCCGGCTGACCGGGAATCAGGGTCTGTTCGCAGACCTTACTTGAAATCGATTTCTACGCGGCGGTTCTGGGGCTCGCGGGTATTGGCGGCGGTGACCACCAGCGGATGGCTCTCACCAAAGCCCTGTGTCGTGATCAGCCCTGCAGCCACGCCGTCACGGACCAGCTCTTCCTTGACCGTGTTCGCACGACGCTGCGAGAGCGCCATGTTGTAGGCCTCGCCACGATGTCCCGGATGGGCGGCTGACGTGTCGGTATAGCCGCTGACCTCGATATGCGTGACCTGCACGGAGGTGGAGTTGCGGGCTGCGGCCGCCACCACGGCTTTCGCGCGTGTGCTCAGTTCAGCCGAATCCCAGTCGAAGAACACCAGATAGGTGCGGGTGGGGGCCGGACCCGGGATCGGCATGGGAGCCGCAACCGGCTTGGGCGGCGGGGGAGCCGGATTGAACTCGTAGCGCAGCCCCAGCATCAGCGAATGGTTGAAGTCCGTGCGGGTATCGCGGTTGCCACTGGACACCCCGAATTCCTTGGTCTTGTCCCAGCCGCCATAGATTCCGGTCGCTGTGGCATGATGCCCGTTCGGACCCATCAGCGTATAGAACCGGTATTCCGCCGTGGCGGACAGGCCCACGACCCAGGGGACGGGGAAGGACAGGCCGAAGATGCCCTGATAGGCGAAGTTCCCGCTTGTACCGCCGACATGCTGGTCAAAGGCCCCGTTCGGGGCATGAACATAGGTGTTCATGGCCTGCCAGCCATAACCAATGCCGGCGCCAAAATACGGGAAGACCCAGGATTTGCCAATGTCCATGTCGAACAGGGCGTTGGCCATGACGCCATAACCCTGCTGACGGCCACCAACTGAAGACGGGAAGGTGCTGGAGCGGAACTGCTGCAAACGGTTGTTGCGGTAGTTGCCTTCGACCTCGACGCGGAATCCGTTTCCGAGACCGTAGCCCAGACTGCCAATGCCGGTCACACCGGCCTGGTAATGGTCCCGCCCGCTCGGAAAGACCGGGGACAGACGCGCGGTCTGGTCCTGGTTGAAGCTGGCGCCACCTTCACCGGCAACATACAGGCCTTTGACGGGCTGTGCGGTTGCGGCACCCATGACGAGCATCGAAACGCCTGCAGTGAACCCGGCGCGGGTAAGCCAGGTCCTGACAACGGATCGTTGCGTCATGTCCATTTCTCTCCAACCAGCCAAATCTGCCAACCTTATCTGTGTGTGTTCTTGCCGAAAGCTCGGACGATGGCAACGCATCACACGACACAATGCCGCATCATGCGGTTTTCTTTATGGCAGGTTCGCCATGTGCTGTGTCTTCACTCCCACAGTTTACGCCTCTTCGTCCAGATCGAGCCTTCGCGATCCGAGTGTGCGCTCTATGGGCTGGGATACGTCCCGCATCTCCAGCTCGATGATCCACAGGTCAGGGTCATATTTTTTCTGCCGCTCCAGATAGGCGTCCACGCCTGCCGGATCGGTGGCATCCACGCGGGCCCACCCGTTTCCGTCTTCGCGCAGGACGCCGGTTCCACCCGAGCGGTCGGCCAGAACGATCAGGACCGCGCCGGCGTCCTCATCGCCTTTCTTCAGGACCATGGCCGAGGTTCCGTCCGAGGAAATACGGCGCAGGACAGCCCGTACCCAGAGTCCCGTTTTCAATCGTGCGCCCATGACTGTTTCCGTTCGTCCTGCAAGGTTAGTGGATGGGCGCGCTGTTCTCGTCAGGAACAGACTCCAGCGCCGCCTTGTAGGCGGCAGGAGAAGACAGCAGCGACCTGGCGGCGTCCATGTCGGCATCCGAGCCGATGGCGGCCGGGCAATGTTTCCGGATATCGAGGATTTTCGTCACCGGAACCGGGTAGCGGGCCGCGCGTGCCATCTGCACGGCCTCGCCCTGCAGGGTGTTTCCCTGCTTCAGGGCGGAGAGCTGGGCCTGAAGGGACTCGGCACCAAGCGACGTGCAAACCTGCGGCATGACGCCCAGACCCTGGATGGGCCAGCCGAGCGGGGCCTGATTGCGACTCCACGTCACGAACAGCTCACCTCCGTTCGGCATCTGTCCGATCACCTGCACGAGTCCCTTGCCGAGCGTCTCGCTCCCGATCACGACGGCGCGCCGGTGATCGGCCAGCGCGGAGGCCAGGATTTCAGCCGCGCTGGCTGTCCGTCCGTCCACGAGAATCACCACCGGCGTGCCATTGGTCATGTCGCCACCCTGAACGGCCCAGATATGGTTGGCCAGAGGGTTCCGGCCATGCGTGGTCACGGCCACGCCATGATCCAGCAGCAGGGCCGCCGTGGTGACGGCCTGCTGGAGGACGCCGCCGCGATCACCGCGCAGGTCGAGAATGATCCCCGCGGTCTTGTTTTTGCTGGCAGAAGGGACCGGCGTATCCGGTGTCGGTTCGTCCACGACCTGATCGATATACTGGCTGATCTCTTCCGCTGTCTGGGTCGAAAAGGACGTGACGCGCAGAACGGTGAAAGGCCCGTCCGTCGAGGCAAATACGGTTTCAGGCGGAACCTGTGCCCGTTCCAGTTTCAGCGTCGTTGTTCGATGGCCTTTCGCGGCGATCCCCAGCGTGACGGCGGTATGCTCGTCCCCCTCCAGCCAGCCCTGGACCGTGGTGACATCCTGACCACGCGTCGGCCGGCCGTTGACGGAGACCAGACGCTCGCCCGTATCCACGCCGGCTTCCCAGGCGGGGCCGTTGGCGTTGACGGCCGTAATCACGAGCATGCGGCCGCTCTGGCCCAGACTCAGGCCCACCGTTCCTGTATTGCCGGTTCGCCGCGTGCGGTCCGAACTGGCGGGGGAAGGACCGAGATATCGGGAATAGGGGTCGAGATGATTGAAAAGTTCGTCGAAAAAGCCCTGCAGAAGCGCGTCTGATCCGGCCTCCCGCAGTGTGGCGGAGTGCTGCCAGGCTGCCTGCATGGCTGCCGTGACCAGATCGGCCCATGCCCCGTTGCTGTCCGCGGCCGGCATGATCCGGCTGAACACGACCGTCTGCCCCTGAAGGACATTCAGTATTGTGGGCGCCTGCACAGACGCGTCGCCAGAGGTTTTTTCCGCCGCCATTGCGCCGCCGGGGGCAGGCGCCGGTCCCGATACTTCAGGGCGCGTTTCCGTGATGGAGAGGGTCGGATCGATGGCCGTCAGCCCGTCCAGTCCCCACAGGCAGAAATCCCGCGCGGAATGCGCCTCAAGCGTGCGGGGCTCCAGAAAGCCAAGGGCTGCGACCAGCACTTCCCGTGTCAGGGAAACTGAAAGTGTCGGCTGCAGTATGGGCGCGGCGGCGGAGATGGAGGGGGCCGCCTGTCCTGAGGCTCCGGCTGCATCCGGGGGTGTCTGGGCCTTTGCGGATCCTGCTGGGGTGATCAGGATGAACATGCAGAACGCCAGACAGAGAGCCGGGCGACATGCCGCCTCGCGGCTGCGCGGCATGAAATGGATCATAGGGCGGACGGCATGACGCAAGACGGGGTCCTTGGAGACGGGACGGCAAAGAAGGCTGCTTCCCGTAAGGCGACCACGCCACAAACTTCAGCCACGGTAAAGACTTGCCAGACCGAATGTGGGGTCGGCAGTGCCGTCAGGCAACACTGTCGACCCGATCTGTTTTCAGCCTTCCGACGACGTGTCGGAAACAGTCTTACGCTTCCGTGGCGTTGTGGTTTTCGTCTTTGTGGCGGATTTGGCCGGACTACGCTTTGTTACCTTCTTCGGAGCCGCCTCATCCCCTTCCGTAGCCGTAACGGATTTTTTCGGCTTTGCGGTTTTCGGGGCCGCTTTTTTCGCGGAAGTTTTTTTTGCGCCACCTTTCAGTGGCTTGCCCTTCTCCGCCAGAAGCGCCACGGCCTCATCCAGCGTGACCTCGTCCATATCCTGCCCTTTCGGCAGGTTGGCGATCAGCTGGCCATGCTGGGCGTAGGGACCAAACCGTCCCTTGCGGATCATGACCGGTTCGCCGTCCTTCGGATGGGGCCCCAGATTGCGGATGGAGGCCAGTTTCTTGGCCAGTGCATCCACGGCCCGGTTCAGCCCGACGGTCAGGACGTCGTCATCCTTGTCGAGCGTGCCGTAGATGGCGCCCATCTTCACATACGGTCCGAAGCGCCCCAGCCCAGCTTCGATCTTCTCGCCTGTCTCGGGATGAATCCCGACCAGACGCGGCAGGGACAGCAGTCCCAGCGCCTGTTCCAGCGTCATGGTGTTGCCATCAATGCCCTTGGGAATGGTCGTCCGCTTGGGCTTGGCCTTCTTGTCTTCGGGGTTCGGCTCTCCGCGCTGGATATATAGCCCGTAAGGCCCGCGGCGGATCGAGATGTCCTCGCCAGTCTCCGGATCCTGACCCAGAACTTTCGGGCCATCATTCAGCCCTTCAGAATCGCCTTCCTCGGCCACCAGACGGCGGGTGAACTGGCAGGTCGGGTAGTTCGAACAGCCCATGAAGGCGCCGAACTTGCCCAGCCGCAGGCCCAGCCGTCCGGTTCCGCAGGACGTGCAGACGCGCGGATCAGCACCATCGGGGCGCGGCGGGAAGAAATGCGGTCCCAGATCTTCGTCCAGGGCGTCGATGACGTCCGAGATCTTCAGATCCTTGGTCTGTGCGACGGCAGCCGAGAAATCGTGCCAGAAGGCGGCCATGACATCATGCCAGTCGGCCCGACCGCCCGAAATGTCATCGAGCTGCTCTTCGAGCGAGGCCGTGAAGCCGGTATCGACATAGCGCTCGAAGAACGAGGTCAGGAACGCCGTCACCAGACGGCCGCGGTCTTCGGGAACGAAGCGCCGTGCGTCCAGACGCACATAATTGCGGTCCCGCAGCACACCGAGGATGGAGGCGTAAGTCGAAGGACGGCCAATGCCGATCTCTTCCATTTTCTTGACGAGCGAGGCTTCCGAATAGCGCGGCGGCGGCTGGGTGAAATGCTGCTCGGCATCCACAGTCTTCGTCGTCAGGCGATCGCCTTCCTTCATCGGAGGCAGAAGCTTGCCGTCCTCGTCCTCGGCCTTCGTATCGTCGCGGCCCTCGATATAGAGCTTGAGGAAGCCGTCAAACGCGATGGTTGAACCCGTCGCACGCAGAAGCGTCTGGCCGCTCGCATCCGCCAGCGTCACCGCCACCTGATCCAGTTCGGCCGACTGCATCTGCGAGGCGACGGAGCGCTTCCAGATCAGCTCGTAAAGCTTCTTCTGCTCCGGCGTCAGAGCATGGGCGACCTGCTGCGGTGTCAGGAAGACGTCCGTCGGGCGGATGGCCTCATGGGCTTCCTGCGCATTCTTGGCCTTGGTCGAATAACTGCGTGGAAAATCCGGGACGTATTCGTCCCCGAATGCCTTGCCGATATGGCCGCGAATGGCGCTCACGGCTTCCTTCGCCATCGTCACGCCATCGGTCCGCATATAGGTGATCAGACCGGTGGTCTCGCCACGCAGATCCACACCTTCATAAAGCTGCTGGGCCGTACGCATTGTGGTCTGCGCGCTCATGCCGAGCTTGCGCGAGGCCTCCTGCTGCAGCGTCGAGGTCGTGAACGGCGGCGGCGGGTTGCGCTTCGTGCGCTTGCGCTCGACGGAGCGGACCGTGAACTGTCCGCCCAGAACGGTGTCGCGCGCGCCGAAAGCCAGTTGCTCGTTGTTCAGGTCGAACTGGTCGAGCTTCTCGCCCTTCAAATGCGTCAGACGCGCCTGGAACGCTGCTTTACCCGGTGTCGTGAAGCCGCCGGTGACGGTCCAGTATTCCTTGGGCCGGAACACCTCGATTTCGGCTTCGCGCTCACAGATCAGACGCAGCGCTACGGACTGTACACGCCCGGCACTGCGGCTTCCTGGCAGCTTGCGCCACAGGACAGGAGACAGTGTGAAGCCTACCAGATAATCCAGCGCGCGCCGGGCCAGATAGGCGTCGATCAGCGGACGGTCCAGTTCACGAGGTGCCGCCATCGCTGCCGTGACGGCTGATTTCGTGATTTCGTTGAAGGTGACGCGATGGACGTCGACGTTCTTCAGAAGCTTCTTTTCTTCCAGAACGCTGCGGACGTGCCAGGAAATCGCCTCACCCTCGCGATCCGGGTCAGTGGCGAGGTAAAGGTTCTTCGCCCCCTTCAGCGCCTTGGTGATGGCGGAAATCTGCTTGGCACCGCGCTCGTCCGTCTGCCAGCTCATGGCAAAGTTCTCGTCCGGGCGCACGCTGCCGTCCTTGGGCGGCAGATCCCGCACATGGCCGAACGAAGCGAGCACGGTATATCCGCTTCCCAGATACTTGTTGATCGTCTTGGCCTTTGCCGGGCTCTCGACCACCACAACGTCCGTCATCGCCACTCCGGTATTCCGCGTCACTTCAGTTCGGCAGCAACGCCACGCGTCCGCCGGGCACAAACTCCACGACCCCGCCAAGCTCAAGCTCGGCCAGCGTCGCAAGCACTGCCGACACGGAGAACTGGCAGCGGCGCACCACATCGTCAACTGCTACCGGTGTTACAGACAGGAGGGAACAGACCGTCTTCTGGGCCAGATCCGGCTCAACCCAGTCCTCGCTGGTGGGGCTGCCCCAAGGCGTGGAAGACTCGGAAAAGCCCGTCAAAGGCGGGCTGTGGGCGAATGAACGCTGCCAAGGTGCTGCTTCGCGCGGGGGAAGCGCCGAGGGCAGGACCTGAAGAATATCGTCAATATTTTCTGTCAGGGTGGCCTGGCCTGTTTTCAGCAACTGGTTTCCGCCCCGTGACCGAGGATCGAGCGGTGAGCCGGGCACGACGAGGAGTTCGCGGTTATAGGACTGGGCCAGATCAGCCGTAATCAGCGTGCCGGATCCAACCGTCGCTTCAATGATCAGGCACCCCAGCGAAATCCCGGCGATCAGGCGGTTGCGCCGTGGGAAATGGCGGGCCTGCGGAGCTGTGCCGAGCAGGGCTTCCGTCACCAGACAGCCCCTTTCGGCGATCTGCTGCTGAAGGGCGGCATTCTCGGGCGGATAGACATGATCCAGGCCGCCCGCGATGGCCGCGACCGTCAGTCCGGGATGAAGAGCTGCGGCATGGGCCGCCGAGTCGATTCCCCGTGCCAGCCCGGAAATCACGCAAAGTCCCGAATGGGCAATTTCGGCCGAAAGGCTCTCCGCCATCCGGATTCCGGCCGCAGACGCATTGCGGGCGCCCACAATTCCCACGGACCTTATTGAGAGTTTGCGGACGTCTCCAAGTGTGAAGAGGACAGGCGGGGCATCCGGGATGCAGGATAGGAGCAGCGGATAGTCCGCATTCCCCCGCACCAGCATCTTTCCGCCCAGTTTTTCAAGGCGTTCCAACTCATCCGACATGCGCGAGACGGTCGGAATGAGAGGGTCTTCCCGGCGTCCTGCCCTGCGCATACGGCCGGGCAGGGCGGCAAGGGCAGCGCCCGCACTGCCGTACTGCGTCATCAGTCGCGCAAAGTTGATCGGGCCGACGCCCGTTGTCCGCGCCAGACGCAGTATGTCGATTCGGTCTGTTGCGGGCAGGACGGGGCGCATGTCCGGAGAAGCTGTCATAGGATCTTTTCCTTAAGACAGATTTCTTAACGGGTGCTTAAAATCTAGCGCCGGGATGCCTGGTCAACCTTCACGCGCGGTTCGCGTCCCGTCACAAGCCGGGCAATATTGCTGGAGTGCCGGGCCCAGATCAGAAGTGAGATGAGAAGCGTCGCCACCGGAATCGGCGTGTGCAGCGGCCGCCCGGACAATAGCAGCATCAGTCCCGGTGCCAGCAGGAATGCGGCCAGTGCTCCGGCCGAGGAAATCCGGCTCAGCCGTGCAACCAGCAGCCAGACCACGCAGCAGGCCAGTCCCACCGGCCAGCACAGGACCCAGATCGTCCCTAGCCCTGTTGCAACGCCTTTCCCGCCCCGGAAACCGAGCCAGACCGGGAAACAGTGCCCGATGACAACCGCTACGGCCGCCACGGCCATGGTGGTTTCGCTGGCGCCTGGGAAGAAAAACCGGGCGATCAGGACAGCCAGAGCCCCTTTGAGGGCATCCAGCAGAAGCGTCGCTGCTGCCAGGCCCCGACGGCCCGTGCGCAGGACGTTGGTCGCACCGATATTGCCCGAGCCGATCTTGCGGATGTCGCCGCCACCGGCCACGGCCGTCAGAAGCAGCCCGAACGGGATGCTCCCGATGACATAGGATACAAGAGACAGCAGGATCAGCTGTGCCTGAAAGCCGCTCATGAAGCGGCTCCTGCCCGTTCATCACCGGACAGCTCATCCGCGGTGAAGACTTCCACGCCGCGTTTGAAGGTTCGCAGGACGCGACCCTTCAGGTCTTTTCCATCGAAGGGCGTGTTCTGCGCCCGGCCCGGAAGGTTTCCGGCCACGACGGTCCAGGAGGCTTCCGGATCGAACAGGCACAGATCGGCATCGCTTCCAACCGACAGCGTTCCGGCCTTGAGGCCAAGTAGTGCCGCAGGGGCCGAGGTCACCAGACGCAGGGCATCAATCAACGGCAGCCCAGCCCCGAGCGTGACCCCCAGAAGGGTGACCAGTCCTGTTCCGCCCGCCCGTGCCTGTGCAAATGGCAGCCGTTTGTCATCCGCATCCGCCGGGGCATGATCCGACGCTACGGCGTCAATCGTGCCATCCCCCAGTGCTGCACAGACGGCCTTGCGGTCTGCTTCGTTGCGCAGGGGAGGCGACAGTTTCGCATAGGTGCGGAAATCGCCGATATCGTCTTCGGTCATGGCAAAATAGGGCGGTGCCGTATCGCAGGTCACCCGGATGCCACGGCTCTTGGCCTCGCGGATCAGGTCCAGTCCTTCTGCCGTCGAGACATGCGCGAAATGCAGCCGTGCGCTCGTCATGGCTGCCAGACGCAGATCCCGCGCGATCATGATGGCTTCGGCTTCTGCTGGAACCGAGGGCAACCCCATCCGCACAGCCCGCGCTCCGGCCGTGGCGCAGGCGCCCTTGGCGAGGGAGGGTTCTTCCGGATGCTGCACCACGATGGCGTCGATGAAGCGCGAATAGGACAGCAGATTGCGCATCTGCTTGGCGTCTGAAATGGCCCGCGTCCCGTCCGTAAATGCTACTGCTCCGGCGTTCTGGAGCAGGCCGAGTTCGGCCATTTCCCCGCCCTCGCAGCCGCGTGTCAGCGCGCCGTAAGGATGGATCGAGACCATACCCGTCTCTTCGCCCCGGACACGCAGCAGATGAACCAGCGCCGGGTTGTCGATCGGGGGGGAGGTATTTGGCAGGACCGCCATGGTCGTGATGCCGCCGGCCACAGCCGCCCGGGCGCCAGAGGAGACGCTCTCGCGATATTCCGATCCCGGCTCCCCAAGCGTCACGCGCATATCCACCAGCCCCGGACACAGAACGGCCCCCGCGCCGTCAATGACCCGTGCTCCTTCGGGAACCGAGCCGTCCTCGCAGGTGACGATCTTGCCCTGACGCACCACAAGCCGTCCGGTCTCATCGCGGTCCGAGGCCGGGTCGATCAGACGGACATTTTCAAAAACGATATCACTCATGTCGGCATCCGTGCCCGGGACAGACGGTCCAGAACCGCCATTCGCACAGCCACGCCCATCTCAACCTGTTCGGAAATCACGCTCTGATCCGAATCCGCCACGTCCGAAGCGATTTCCACACCACGGTTCATCGGCCCCGGATGCATGACGAGCGCGCCGGGTTTCGCCAGCGCCAGACGTCTGCGGTCAAGCCCGAAGAAGTGGAAATATTCCCGTGCGCTGGGCACCAGACCCGCCCCCATACGCTCTTTTTGCAAGCGCAGGGACATGACGACATCCGCGCCTTCAAGAGCGCGGTCCATGTCGGAATACAGCTCGACATTGCCAAGTCCGGCCATGGCGCTGGGCAGGAGCGTTGGCGGTCCTGCCAGACGGACCCGGTTTCCGAACGCCGTCAGCAGATGAATGTTGGACCGTGCCACACGGCTGTGTCCGACATCACCGCAGATTGCGACTGTAAGGCCCTCAAGTCGACCAAAATGACGGCGGATCGTCAGCGCATCGAGTAGCGCCTGTGTCGGATGTTCATGCGTGCCATCGCCCGCATTGACGACACTGGCCTCGACCTTCTGCGACAGAAGAGCAGGGGCACCGGATTGCGCATGCCGCACGACCAGCAGGTCACAGCGCATGGCGTTCAGCGTTGCTGCCGTATCCAGAAGCGTCTCGCCCTTGTTCACCGAACTCGTGGCAACGGACATGTTGATCACATCCGCGCCCAGCCGCTTGCCTGCGAGCTCGAAACTCGTGCGGGTGCGGGTGCTGTCCTCGTAGAACAGGTTGATGACCGTCCGCCCCCGTAACGCATCACGCGGGGCGGAACGCGAACGGCTCAGAAGCGCGTAGCTTTCCGCCAGATCGAGGAACGGTACGAGCTGTTCGGCCGACAGCCCCTCGATTCCCAGCAGATGCCGGGGGACGGAAGGCCGCTCAGGCATTGACGGACCCGGAAGTGAGAACGGCCGCGATACGGGCCAGGACCTCGTCCTGCCCCAGAGCCGACAGCGTCAGGTCAATGCCCGGAGACGTCGTGGAGCCCGTCATGGCAGCACGTAGCGGCTGGGCCACGGAGCCGAGCTTGATCTCGTGCTTCTCGGCATAGGCGCGCAGTGTGGTGTCGATCGCTTCGGGCGTGAAGTCCTTGAGAACGGCCAGTTCCTTGCCGACGCCTTCGAGGACCTTGCGTCCGTCCTCACCGAGCAGCTTCTCGGCCTTGGGAGTAAAGGTCAGCGGCAGGGTGAAGCCTGCGAAAGCTGCATTATCTGCCAGTTCCACCAGCGTTTTGGCGCGTTCCTTGAGGCCCGGCATCATTGCAAGAATGCGTGCGCGGGTCTTGTCATCCGTCACAACGCCTTCGCGGCCCTGAAGACGCTCCATGACGTCATTGGTCAGGCGCTCGTCATCGGCCTGACGCATCCAGATGCCGTTCAGATGCGCCAGCTTGACGTAATCCATGCGCGACGGGGAGCGGCCCACGCCGTCCAGATCGAACAGCTTGATCTGCTCCTCGCGGGAAAGGACCTCGGCATCGCCATGCCCCCAGCCCAGACGCAGCAGATAGTTGCACAGGGCTTCCGGCAGATAGCCTTCCTCACGGAAGTCCACGACCGACTGCGCGCCATGACGCTTGGACAGCTTGGCGCCATCCGGGCCATGAATCAGCGGCAGATGCGCGAAATGCGGCAGGTCCCAGCCCATGGCGCGATAGATCATGGCCTGACGGAACGTGTTCGTCAGATGATCGTCCCCACGCATGACATGCGTGATCTCCATGTCATGATCGTCGCACACCACGGCATGCAGATAGGTTGGCGTGCCATCGGAGCGCAGCAGGATCAGATCGTCCATCTCCGCATTCGCCACGCGGACTTCGCCCTGCACCAGATCCTTGATGACGGTCTCGCCTTCGCGCGGTGCCTTCAGACGCACCACATAAGGCGCACCTTCAGGGGCCTCGGACGGGTCGCGATCCCGCCAGGTGCCGTCGTAACGGGGCGGGCGCTTCTCGGCCATGGCCTTCTCGCGCATGGCGGTCAGCTCTTCCGGCGTGCAGAAGCACTTGTAGGCCTGCCCCTTGGCCAGAAGCTCCAGCGCGACTTCCGTATGGCGGTCCTGACGCGCGGACTGGAAAACCGGTTCCGCATCTGCCTCGATCCCCATCCAGGCCAGACCGTCAAAGATCACGTCCACAGCCTTCTGGGTGGAGCGTTCCTTGTCGGTGTCCTCGATCCTCAGAAGAAATTCGCCGCCGTGATGGCGGGCAAAGAGGAAATTGAACAGGGCGGCGCGGGCATTGCCGACATGCAGCAGGCCCGTCGGGGAGGGGGCAAATCGCGTACGGATGGTCATGTCGCCGTCATATCACGCTCTGCGCCGCGCTTCCATCCGCCAGCGCAGGGTCCGGCACAGGGCAGGTTCATATTCCGAACCCGGCCGTCAAAACGCCGTGTCTTACAAAAAGCTAAGCCTCTTCAAGCGCGTGTGATTTCCTGCCCTCTGTCGAACCTGCCTATCCTGACCTTCAATAGTGCAGGTGGTACCTTTCCAATGAACCGACGCGATTTCAACGCCCTGCTGGCAGGGCTGGGACTGACCTTCGGAGAGGGCAGGATCCATCATGCCAGGGCTACGACTTCCCGCGTGGACGTTTTCACGCTGCGGGCCAATGACTGGGTTCCGAACAATCCGGATCTTCCCGTCATCGTGTATCGCAACGCGCTCGAAGCCGGGCCGGACCGTGAGGCGGTGTACGAGGACCTGTTCGCCCATAACGGCTGGCCGCCGCAGTGGCGCAACGGGGTTTACCCGTTTCACCACTATCACAGCCTGGGACACGAGGTTCTGGGCTTTTCCAACGGTTCCGCACGCCTGATGCTCGGAGGCCCGAAGGCCCGGACAGTCGAGGTGCGTGGGGGTGACATCGCCGTGCTTCCGGCCGGCACGGGGCACTGTAATCTCGGCTCGGACGAAGATTTTACCGTCATAGGCGCCTATCCGCCAAACCAGTCCTTTGACATCCTTCGTGCCGCCCCGACAGCAGAACAGCGCGCGCGCATCCACGGCCTGCCATTCCCGAAGACTGATCCGGTCCAGGGCGCAGCAGGTGTTCTCGCGCGGGAATGGCATCCTTCATGACGGCCTTTCCTCTCAGACGACGCCCCTTCCTCGCAGCGCTCGCCGGTCTGGCCACCGTCAGCAATGCCGTTGCTGTGGATACCGGCACCCAGAAGACCCGGATCGGCATCATCGGCACCGGCCATGTCGGCATGACGCTGGCTGAACTCTGGGTTCATGCGGGCTACCACGTCATGGTCTCAGCCCGTTCCCTGACCGAGGCACAATCACTGGCCACCTCGCTGGGCCCGCTCGCCACAGCCGGAACCCCGGCGCAGACGGCGGCCTACGGAGATGTCGTTGTCCTCGCCGTGCCCTATGGCGCCATTCCGCAGCTTGGTCCGCAGCTGAGTCGGACGCTGCTGGACAAGGTCGTGCTTGATCCGTCCAATCCCTATCCGTGGCGGGATGGGCCTATTGCAGAGACCGCGCAGAAGGATGGGGCGGGGGTGACGACGCAGCGTTATTTCCCTTCGGCGCATGTGGTGCGGGCGTTCAACTCGATCGACATGACCACGCTTCGCTCTGAAGCGCATCGTGCTTCCCCTTTGTTGGCCGTGCCGGTTGCGGGAGATGATGCGGGGGCGGTGTCACAGGTGGAGGTGTTGGTGAGGGCTGCCGGATTCGAGCCTGTCGTGACCGGGAATCTCGCCACTGCAAAACTCTTTCAGCCGGGCAGTCCCGGCTTTGAGCTGGAACAGGATGCTGCCGGCCTGAAAAAGACGCTTCACCTTCCGTAATCCGGGAGGCCGTCGTTCGGGAGGCGCGTGCCGCCGGAAAATCCGTTACGATCCTGTTCGTGAAGACAGAGACCCTTTCCGTCCCGGACCTCGACCCCACCGAACTTCTGGCCGGTGCAGAACCCTGCGATCCGGTTCCGACGCCGCCTCCGGCTCTCATCCGGTCTTTTCTGGATCAGGGACGGCAGATGATCTGCTGGCTTCCGGTTGCGGTGGGGCTCGGGGCCATGCTGTATCTGGTTCTGCCGTTCGAGCCTTCCATCCTGTCTGTTGTGCTTGTCACAGTTCTGCCCGTCCTGATGGGGGCTGCCTGCTTCTGGTGGGGCTGGCAGCGGCTGTTTCCGCGTCTGCTGGGATTCGCGCTGCTCTCTGCGGCGATCGGGTTTGGCGATCTGGCGTTTCAGGCCCGGATGCAGCCGCCGATGCCGGCCCTGCCGACCCACGCGATGGTTCTGACCGGGCGCGTCCAGTCGCTGGAAATCCTGCCGCCCCGCAATGAGGACGAGGATGACGGCCATCGCGTGACACTTGCGGATGCTGTATTTGACACGCCTGTCGATGCCGGGATGGCGCCGTTACGCCGGACGCTGCATATCCGTCTGCGCGATGATGACGACCTGCTTCCCGAACCCGGAAGCACGATCCGCCTCCGCACCATGCTGCGCGCACCGTCGCCGCCTTCCTGGCCCGGCGGTCGGGATCTTCAACAGGAAGCCTGGTTCTCGGGGCTGGCCGGAAGCGGCTATGCGCTCGGACCGGCCAGCCTTTCAGGCGCCCCCGCCCGCCAGTCCTGGCTTGAATCCCTGCGCGAAACGGTGGCTCTGCGCGCCAATGCGGCGCTGTCTGACCAGACTGCCGCCATTGCCGCGACGCTTCTGGCGGGAGAGGCGGGGAGCATCGACCGGCATACGCGCGAGACGTTTTCCGCTTCGGGGCTGGCGCATCTTCTTGCTGTCGCCGGGCTGCATCTGGGTCTTGTGATGGCGGCTGTCATTGTGACGCTGCGCTGTGGTCTGGCGGCCATTGAATATGTCGCCCTGCGCTGGCCGTGCCGGCAGATCGCCGCTGTTGCCGGACTGCTGGCCGGGGGGGGGTATGTGATGCTGACAGGCGCGCATCTTCCCAGCCTTCGCGCGCTGGGCATGGCCAGTATCGTGACGCTGGCCATCGTGACCGGGCGGCGTGTGCTGTCCATGCGCTCGCTGTCCATTGTGGCGCTTCTGATCCTGCTGGTTTCGCCGGTCTCGGTTGTCGATGTGTCGTTCCAGATGTCCTTTGCTGCCGTGATGGGGCTGATCGCGGGTTATGGTGCCCTGCGCGAACCACTCATGCGCCTGCGGGGCGAGGGGGAGTGGTATCGTGTTGTCGCATCCCATTGTGCCGCGCTTGTCCTGACCAGCCTTCTGGCCGGACTGGCGACCCTGCCGGTCAGCATGGCGCATTTCGGCGCGCTTCAGCCCTGGTTCGTACTGGCGAATCTCGTGGCCGTGCCGCTTGCGGCTGTCTGGATCATGCCGGTGGGGCTTCTGGCGCTCGTAGCCATGCCGTTCCATGCCGAGGCTCCGTTCCTGAAGCTCATGGGGATGGGAATCCGTATCGTTCAGGCTCTGGCGGAGCGTGTGGCGGCGTTTCCGATGGCGCATCAACCCGTGCCAGCCATGCCGGGCTGGGGTCTGCTTCTGGTCATGCTCGGGCTGTGTTTCCTGTGTCTATGGAAAGGTCGAGTGTGCCTTGCTGGTCTGCTGCCTATCGCGGTCGGGCTGGCCTCAATCTGGCTGGCCCCGAAGCCGGATATTCTCGTTTCCCCGGATGCGGGACTGATGGCCGTGCGTCGTCAGGGTGTGCTTCTGGTCGGGCCTCATTCCAGCCTGCAACGCCGCACACTGGAAGACTGGCAGCGGGCCCTTGCCCTTCCCACGGCGCCGCTGCCGTCAGACTGTCTGTCGGGACCGTGCCGGATGTCTTTTGGCGCGCAGACTGTCCTGCTGCGTGTGCGTGATGCTTCGGATGGCAATATGCTGCCGACTGCGGAGCAGTGCGAGGGCGTAAGCCTGTTCATCAGTGTCTCGCCCGCGCGGAAAGGCTGCCCGGATGTGCCGTCCATCGACCGGTTTTCGGTCTGGCGGGATGGGGCTTACAGCGTGTTTGCAGGGCAGGGTCTTACGGTCGTGTCGGACCGGAGCTGGCGGGGAAACCGGCTCTGGGTGCCCCCCGTGGGCTGGCATGGCATGCCCAACCTGCCTCTCGCCCAGTCTGAGTGAGCATCTCTCAACCTTTTGGAAAGCAATCGCCCTGTAGGATCGCCGCACAAGGAGGTCCGCTATCGTGGCTTACAAACCCGCAACGGGCGTTCTGCTCGCGCTTGCACTGATGGTTGCCGTTCCGGCACAGGCCGCTCCCGCCGTGATCTGGGAAGGGCTGGCTCTGGGCATGAGCGTGCCGGAAGCAAAGCTCAGCCATCCGGAAATGATGGCGCTTCCTGCGCCGGTGCCCCGGGCGGGTTTCGCGCGCTATGTCATGCAAGGGCCGTCGATCGGGTCGTGCCTGTCGAATGTGGATGTGAACTTTCTGGGTGGGCGTCTGGCTTCAGTCGAGGTCCATGCCCTGACGGATACGGATTCCGGTGATGTCCGGATCTGTGCCGAGGAATGGGGGCGTGCCGTCCGGCAGAAATACGGCCAACCGCTGTTCGACGTGCGGACGCTCATGACGGAAAAGATTACCTGGAACGCCAATGGCTTTTCGGTCACGACGCATATGCGCGTCGTCAATACGGTCGTGGTCTATTCCGTGTCCTATCAGGCCTCTCGCCGGACAGCAGCCCAGATCCTTTAGGTCGCAGCGGCTTTTCGTGCCGGCGGGGCCTGCATCCGCTTGTCGGGATAGAGGCACCATTTCGTCGCCGGGCAACGCCAGCATTCCGGTGCGCGTGCCTTGCAGACATAGCGTCCATGCAGGATCAGCCAGTGATGCGCCGGGCGCAGCATGTCTTTCGGGATCCGCGCGACCAGCCCGTCCTCGACCTGTCGCACGGTTTTGCCCGGTGCCAGGCCGGTCCGGTTGCCGATGCGGAAGATATGCGTATCGACCGCCATCGTATCCGCACCGAAGGCGACATTCATCACGACATTCGCCGTTTTGCGCCCCACGCCGGCCAGCGCTTCGAGCGAGGCGCGGTCGGATGGGACCTGTCCGCCATGACGCTCCAGCAACTGTTCGCATAGCAGGGCCACGTTATGCGCTTTCGCCCGCCATAGCCCGATGGTGCGGATATGCCGGGCAATGCCGTCCTCGCCGAGAGCCGCCATGGATGCCGGATCGGGCGCCTCCTCAAACAGACCCTTTGTCGCCTTGTTGACGGATTTGTCCGTGGCCTGGGCCGAGAGCACGACGCTCACCAGAAGTTCGAACGGATTGCGGAACACCAGTTCGCTCTCCGCGTTGGGGTTAGCCTCGGCCAGTGCGGTGATGAAGGCTTTCGCGGCCGCCTTGCTCATGGCCCGGCTTGCGGTTGTGGGGGCATCGGTCATGACAGGGGCTCCACCGGGATGTCTTGCAGGCTGTTGCGTCCGGTCCGGACAGACAGCAAGATACGGCAAAGTTCTGAAAATTCCATGCCATCACACCGTGGCCTGCCCTGCATGACCTCGCAGGCAGACAGACGGCGGAGCATTCTGTGTCCGATACTACCCCCCTCATGACCCGCCAGCAGAAGGAAGGCCGCAAGCAGGACGTGTCCTTCACGGAAGTCCTCTCCTTCGTTTCAAGTCGCTGGCGTCACCATCCTCTTCTGTTGTCGAGAACCCTTGGCGGCGTTGGTCTGGCCACGCTGGCCGATGTCTGCACGCCCATTCTGGCAGGCCGTCTGGTGGATGATATTTCCCGCCATGCCGCAGGCCCTGCCGTGCAGCAGACGGCCGAACTGCTGCATCTTCGCGACGATGCATTCCTGATGGTTGCGGGACTGATCGTTCTCGGGCTGGTAGGGCTGTTCGGGCGGCGCTCGTCCTTTATCGGGATCTCGCATCTTACGCTCGCCATTATGCACCGTATTGCCAATCAGGCTTTCGATCGCGTGCAGCGCTTCTCGACGGACTGGCATGCTAACAACTTTGCCGGTTCCACCGTCCGCAAGCTGACCCGCGGTATCTGGGCGATTGATACGCTGGACGATACGCTCCTGCTCCTGATTGCGCCTGAGGTGCTGGTTCTGGGAGGCACGACGGCCGTCCTGATGTTCCGCTCGCCGCTCATGGGATCGGTGCTGGCGCTGTCGGTCGTGTTGTTTGCGTGGCTCTCCATCACCCTGACCCTGCGCTATGTCGCGCCCACCGCCCGTGCTTCCAATGAATGGGATACGAAAATGGGCGCAGCGATGGCCGATGCCGTGACCTGCAACCCGGTCGTCAAGGCGTTCGGTGCGGAAGATCGTGAAGACGAGCGGCTCGACAGGATTATTCTCGGCTGGCGTGAGCGGACGCTGAGAACCTGGATCCGCGGGACGAACAGCGCCAATCTTCAGGCTCTGGCGTCGCTTGCCATGCGGATGCTGCTGATCGGACTGGCCGTCTGGCTGTGGTGGGACGGTAAGGCTGGGCCGGGGGACGTGGCCTATGTGTTGACGATGATGTTTCTCGTGCAGGGCTATCTGCGCGATCTGGGGCAGCAGGTCAGTCAGGTGCAGCGGTCGGTCAACGAAATGGAGGAGCTGGTGGCGATTTTCCGCCGCGATCCCGCCATTCAGGATGCTCCCGATGCGCAGAAGGCCCATTTCCCGCACGGTGCCATCCGGTTCGAGCATGTGGACTTCCAGTATCCCGGACAGGCCAAGCCGCTTTATCATGACCTGAGCATCGATATCGCGCCCGGTTCCCGCGTGGCGCTTGTCGGGCCGAGTGGATCGGGCAAGACGACGCTGACCAAGCTGCTGCAGCGTCTTTATGATGTGAATGGCGGGCGGATCGTGGTGGACGGGCAGGATATTGCGCATGTCACGCAGGACTCCCTGCGCTCACACATCGCTATCGTCCCGCAGGAGCCGATCCTGTTCCACCGGACGCTGGCGGAAAACATTGCCTATGCGCGCCCGGATGCCAGCCGTGCGGAAATCGAGGAAGCCGCCCGGTTTGCAAACGCTGCGCCGTTCATCGAGCGTCTGCCCGAGGGTTACGAAACCATGGTCGGGGAGCGTGGCGTGAAGCTCTCGGGAGGCGAGCGCCAGCGTGTCGCCATCGCCCGGGCCTTCCTGGCTGACGCCCCCATCCTGATCTTTGACGAAGCGACGTCCAGCCTCGATTCCGAGTCCGAATCCCTCGTGCAGGACGCCATGCGCCGTCTCATGCAGAACCGGACGGTCATCGTCGTGGCGCATCGTCTTTCCACTGTCATGGAGCTGGATCGCATTCTGGTCTTCAGTCAGGGCGAACTGAAGGAAGACGGGACCCATGCCGCGCTGATCGAGCGGGAAGGCGGGATCTACCGGCGCCTGTTTGAGCTTCAGTCCCTGGAAGCCTGATACGGGAGCGGAAAGGGAGGGAGTTTTTGCATCCTTTCATGTCCGGCAGCGTTTCCTTCGTACTGGGTTTTCCCGGCCGGACGATGCATGCCCGACGGGAGCCACACAGGAGACCGCCGCATGACCATCCGTTCCGCTTTCGCCGCCCTGCTGCTTGCAACACCTGCCGCCCTGAGTGCAGGGAGCGCGATGGCCGAACCGGTAGCGTTTGAGCATGCGCGGCTGATCGATGGAACGGGCGCCCTGGCACAGCCGGACGCGACGGTGGTTATTGATAATGGCACCATCATTTCTGTCGGCATTCCTGCTCCGGCCAAGGCGCGACATGTGGATCTGACGGGCAAGACGCTTATGCCCGCCCTCATCAGCGATCACGTCCATGTCGGGCTTGTGAAAGGAACGGGGGCTAGTCGCGATAACTATACCCGTGCCAATATTCTTGCGGCCCTGAAGCAGTATTCCGATTACGGCGTCCTGACGGTCACGGCGCTGGGCCTGAACCGCTCCCCGCTTTTTGATACGCTGCGTCAGGAGCAGCATGACGGCCGCAATCCGGGTGCGGATCTGTATGGCGTGGACCAAGGCATTGGTGCGCCTGATGGTGTGCCCCCGGCAGCCATGGTCAAGGGGATCGGTCCTGATCAGGTCTTCCGCCCCACCACACCCGAAGAGGCCCGCAAGGATGTGGACCAGATGATCGCGGAGCATACGGATCTGGTGAAGCTGTGGGTGGACGATTTCCGCAATGACGTCCCCGATGGCAAGACTTATCCGATGCTGCCTCCGGCCATCTATCAGGCTGTCATTGACGAAGCGCATCAGCATGGCACGCGGGTTGCGGTCCATATCCATGATCTTGCGGTCGCGAAGGCTATCGTTGCTTCGAAGGCGGATATCCTTGCCCATGGCGTGCGGGACCAGCCTGTTGATCATGATCTGATCGCCGCAATGCTCCGTCAGGGAACGTGGTATATCGCGACGCTGGATCTGGATGAAGCGAACTATCTTTATGCCGAGCAGCCTGAATTGCTCTCCAATCCGTTCGTGCTGGCGGGTATCGATCCAGCCCTGCGCCGCGAGTTCACCGATCCGAAATGGCGTGCCGAGACGATGGCCAAGCCTCTGACCAAGGCCTCGCATTATGCGCTGTCCGTTAATCAGAAGAACCTTGCCGTTCTGTATCGTGCGGGCGTGAAAGTCGGTTTTGGTACGGATTCCGGCGCTGCTCCCACTCGTATTCCCGGCTTTGCCGAGCATCGTGAGCTTTACCTGACCGTGCAGGCTGGACTGTCGCCCGTGCAGGCCATCAGTCTGGCGACGGGCAATGCTGCGGCTCTGCTGCATCTGTCCGATCGTGGTGTGATTGCGCCGGGTCGTCGGGCGGATCTGCTGGTCGTGAACGGCAATGCTGATGAAAATATTGGTGCCGTGGACCAGATCGATCAGGTCTGGCAGCGGGGCGTGCTTGTAAGCCACGGTCCCGTGCGTTTGAAGAACTGAGGAACGGTTATCCGGCGGTCTGGGGGCGGGAACGCCCTGACACCAGCCGGAACATCGGTCCCGTCAGGGTCGTGGAAATCACAGCCAGAACCATCAGGGATGCGAAAGCGAACTCTGAAATCATGCCATGCGCATGCAGGATGGTTGCTGCAACGATTTCCATCAGCCCCTTGCACTGCAACAGCGAGCCGATCCCCAGTGCCTGCCGGTGCGTCAGGCCCGGTGCGGGCGGGAAGATCCAGACGGCCAGGATCTTCGTGACGATGGCGATCACCACCAGCAGGAGTGAGGCTATGACCGACGGCCAGGTCAGCGCATCACCGTCGATCCGAAGGCCGCTATGGCCGAAGAACATCGGAGCCAGCCAGATCAGCGAGAACGTGCCAACCGTTTCGACCGGCAGGCGGCGCACCCAGCGTGGCGGCATGAGCGCTCCTGCGAAATAAGCGCCGATCAGCTCGTGCAGCCCCAGTTCATGGCTCGCCCAGGATCCTGCGGCGAGATAGGCTGGGACGGCCGCCCAGATCACCCAGATCGGCGGGTTTTTCAGATTCCGCGTGGCCCAGCTGCTGAGAAAGGCCATGCCGATCAACAGCAGGACAGCCAGCCCCTCGAACCCGGTCCAGCCATGCAGGGCGTCAGGTCCGCGTGCTGCAAATTGCAGGATGGCCAGCCCGATCCAGAGCGCGGCATCGTCTACAACCGCAAGTTTCAGCGCAAGCTGTCCCACGGGACGGTACACGGGCTCCAGTTCGCGCACGATCCCGATCAGAACCGGCAGCGCGCTGACGGAAATGCACAGTCCGATCGACATGGCTCCGATCCAGCCATTGCCATGGGGTGCCTGCCAGCCATGCAGCGGCAGGAAGAACAGCTTGACCAGAATGGTCCCGATAACAAACGGAATTCCCAGCGCTACCAGTGCGCCGCACAGAAGACGACCCAGCGTCGGGGAGGGCAGATTTGCGGCCTCGGGAGCGTGGGTGGGGTTCTGCCACATCTCCAGTCCCGCCGTGAACGCCAGAACCAGAACGGCCAGCCAGCCGATGTAATCGCCGTAAAGCGAAGGAATACCAATGGTCGAGGCTGGAAAATGCAGGACCGCCAGAAGAATGCCGACCAGAATGGGCAGGATGGCAATCGGAATGGAGCGTCTGAGCAGCTGCCACAGTCCCCACGGAATAAGGACAAATATAAATGCATCCGCAAACAGCGCTGTCACATTCCCCATGACGATCCCTTTTTTGTTTCAATTGTATGAAGGGTAACACGAAACATGGGTTTAACGAAAACCAATAACAAAACAGCAACAAAATATAAAAATTCTTAATAATTAAAACATAATGTTAAAATAATGGTCATTTTTTTAATAAAAGGGTTTTTGGGGTAATGTGTGAGACTAACATTTCCATAAATACTGTTTAATATTAGATTTTTTTCTATTGAAATTCTGATGTAAATTTTGTGAGGGGCTAAATGAAAGTGGACTGTCTGTCAGAAGACAGGCGTCAGACCGTCACGATTTAGGCTCAGGACTCATAGCCAGAACATAACGGTTGCTGCGAGGCAGATGCCTAAGAAGAAGACATTCGAGAATCTTGTCGTAGCGGGTTGCGACCCGCCGCTCGTCAGGTTGCGGCACCTCCATAGGTCTCCGCGAAAGGCTGTCTTCGAAGAGCACTCAGCACAATCCGCAAAGACCTTTGGTTAACAGAATCTATTTATTGACGTCCGTCAAAGGCCAATTGGATTATCAATCACTCGCATTGAATGTAGTAATAGATTATTATTTATGGATTTTACATGAAATATTTTTTCCCCGAAGGGAATATTAAAGCTGAAAAAAAACATTTTTCTCCAATTTCCTTCACAAGAAATATTTAATGGCGTTCTGTCAGGCAAAAAAGCAGATATATTGTCTAATGCCTCGGGTTGCTCTGTTCCAATTATTGCAGTAAGAGATTTGTTATTTGATTCAAGGGATATGTTTATAATTTCATTTGGCTGTATGAGTATTGCATTTTGATTGTCCCAGTTGGGAAGAGTGGAAGTGAAAATGTCGCTGATTTGTTCAACATTGCGATTGGTTTGAATGTTAATATTGTGATGGCTTAAATAATTTTTTCCTCCAATAATCCGTTTAGACCGATTGTCAAGAACCTGCTCTGCATCTTGCAAGATTGGCTCCCAACGGTCTTTAGACCAGCGAACGTGTACGGAATTAAATAGTCGACTATATATTTCTAAATCTTTTATGACTTTTGCTCTTTTGCGAGAAATTCCTTCTATTACTTCTTTTTCTGAAAATAGGGAATGATAATCTTGATAAAAATTTGAGTTAATAAATTTCCCATCAATATTCGTTACTGGGTGAATGAAGGTCTTTCCTTTTGTATTTTGTTCCTCGCATTCCAGATAGCATGGAGCCCAATCATACATATCTAAATGGTCACAATAATTAATAAGGCTATCAACATTCATGCCTGCTTGTAGGGGTTCATGTATCATTACACTTTCGCCAATTGGCCATGTAGAAAGATTCTTCTTTCGTTTTAAATGGGACATTTCCAAACGGCGGCGCAAAATATAAAAAGCTGCCTTTTGAGAGAAAAAGGAGATACAAAAGAGACCTTTATGAACGTATTTTTCAATATCTGTATACCCTACACTACCTTCCAGGTGACTCCATTGAGAATTTACTTGAGTTTGAGGATGATATATAACGTCTAAATTATTTCTATTCATTTTTAGAAATATATCATCTAATGGTGCATGAACGGCGACATCATTTTCAATGGTACATATATAATCATAACCGGGGTGCGATAATATAAATAAATTCTGGTGATAGTCTCCATTATACCAGTACCCAGATCTTTTTTCATCCATGCCATATTCAAGTCCTATATCATCTATTCTTGAGTACGGGGCAAGAAATATTCTCTCCTCAAGTTGATAATTCCTGGGAATTATGTCTCCTGTTTCGGAGTCTATAACAATGAATATATCTGAAGAATGGCTATTTTTTTTGCATAATAGAAAATTTTTCTCAACAATATTGTTCCATATATGAGTCTTGAAAAGAATTGCCGTTTTCATGGAATTTAATTCTCGTGCATTAAAGAACGTAACGGGGGGTGTTTGATTTCCATGTAGCTGTTTTTTTTGGGTATATAAAGAATGAAAGGGTGAATCCTTCATTTAGGGGCGTGCAGGTATTCAGCGATGACATCGGAGTTATGATACAGGCTGAGTCAGGAACGCCCTGAAGGGAAAAGGATTAAACACTGTCTTCCAAACAGGTGTTTATGAATGCCCTCAAGGCCCGACCGCGATGACTGATGGCGTTCTTTTCGGCTTCCGTCATTTCCGCGAACGTCCGGCTTTCGCCCTCCGGTACGAACATCGGGTCATACCCATGTCCATGTTCGCCTCTTGGTGGCCAGACGACTGTGCCGTGACATTCGCCCTGCACGGTCCGCGTTTCGCCATCAGGCCAGGCCAGACAGAGTGCGGCGACGAAAAACGCCCGGTGATCCGGATTATCGCCCATCTCCCGGTGCACGCGCGCCATCGCAACCTGCATGTCCTTGGTCGGGCCGCCCCAGCGGGCGGAATAGACGCCCGGACGGTTGTCCAGCGCTGAAACGCAGAACCCGGAATCATCCGCCAGGGCGGGTAGCCCGGAAGCCCGGGCTGCGGCCAGTGCCTTGATGGCGGCATTGCCGGTGAAGGTCTCTTCCGTTTCTTCCGGCTCGGGCAGATCCAGTTCTGCGGCCGAGATTACGGTGATTCCGCTTTCGGCCAGCAGGGTGGAGAACTCGCGGAGCTTGCCGGCATTGTGGCTGGCAAGCACGATCTTTGAACCACGGGGAAGTGTACGCATCATGCAGTCTCCAGCGCCTTGTTCTGGGCTTCGAACAGTCGGGCCGTGCCGAGCTTTGCCAGCCGCAGAAGTTCGAAGAATTCGCTTTCCTGAAACGGCTTGTCCTCGGCCGTCCCCTGGATTTCGATGATGCCACCATCCGCCGTCAGGACGAAATTCGTATCGGCCTGCGCGCTGCTGTCCTCGATGTAATCCAGATCCAGCACGGATCCGGCATCCGTCAGTCCGCAGGAGACAGCCGCGACCTGCGCCGTCAGAGCCTGCGACCGCTTGGCTTTTTTCAGCGCCAGGGAAAGTGCCACCCAGGCGCCTGTAATGGACGCACAGCGCGTTCCGCCATCCGCATTCAGCACGTCGCAGTCGAGCGTGATGGTTCGCTCGCCGATTTTTTTCAGATCCACGCAGGCGCGCAGCGAACGTGCGATCAGGCGCTGGATTTCCTGCGTTCGGCCGGACTGCTTGCCCTTGGCCGCCTCGCGCTGGCCCCGGCTGTGTGTTGCGCGCGGGAGCATCCCGTATTCCGCCGTGATCCAGCCCTGTCCCTTGTTGCGCAGGAAGGGCGGCACGCGGTCTTCGATCGTGGCCGTGCACAGGACTTCCGTCCCGCCGACGCGGATGAGGGCCGAGCCCTCGGCGTGGTGGGCAAAGCCGGTTTCGATCGAAACAGTGCGGTTTTCGTCCGGCGCACGTCCTGAAGGACGCTTGCCTGCGGTGTCAGTCATGTAAAAAGATCCTGTGGCAGAATATGTGCCGCCTCTACCGCGTTTGACGTGAAGGCATCCAGCCCCGACAGTTGGTTTTACCATGATGCGACCCCTGCCTCCCCTGTTCCGCCCCTCCATCCCGATGCCCCACGGTCTGGGAGATCGTGAAGCTGCGATCCTGCGGGAAATCGTCGAGGAATATGTTGAAACCGGCGAACCCATCGGCAGCCAGACCCTCGCCCAGCGCCTGCAACCCAGCCTGTCCCCGGCTACCATCCGCAATGTCATGGCGGAACTGGCCCGTGCCGGACTGCTGTTCAGCCCCCATGTCTCGGCCGGACGGCTGCCTACCGAAAAAGGCGTGCGCCTGTTCGTGGATGGTCTGCTCCAGTTCAGTTCCCTGACGGAAGAAGACCGCGCGAGCATTGACAGCCGCCTCGATATCCATGGGCGCTCCTATCAGGACATTCTTTCCGAAGCGTCGTCCCTGCTGTCGGGCCTGTCTTCGGCTGCCGGACTGGTTCTCGCGCCAAAATCGGACGCGACCCTCAAGCATATCGAGTTCGTGGCGCTGGGTCCGGGGCGGGTGCTGGTTATTCTGGTCGGTTCTGACGGGCAGGTGGAGAACCGCATTATTGAGACGCCACCCGGTGTTCCGCCTTCAGCGCTGGTCGAGGCCGGGAACTACCTCAATTCCCGTCTCGGGGACCTGACGCTCGGCAATCTTCGCGAACGGGTCCGGACGGAAATGGATGCCAGCCGTCACGAACTGGATGCGCTGACTGCAAGCGTGATCGAGAGCGGGTTGGCGACATGGGATGCGGATGGGGGGACGCTGTTCGTGAAAGGGCAGGGGAAGCTGCTGGCTGACATCACCGAGATCGAACGCCTGACCACCATCCGGATGCTGTTCGATCATCTCGAGACGCAAGAGACCATGCTCCAGCTTCTGCAACTGGCCGATGCGTCCGAAGGGGTGCGGATCTATATCGGGCGCGAAAGTGGCATGTTCGGTATGTCGGGTGTGTCCATGATCGTGGCCCCGGCCCGCAACGAGGCCCAGAAGATCGTGGGTGCCATTGGCGTGATCGGCCCAACCCGTCTGAACTACGGGCGGATCGTGCCGGTCGTAGACTACACCGCGCGGATGGTCGGGCGTCTGCTTGGGTGATGGAATGCGGAAATTCCGCCTTTTTCAGCCCTGCATCTTTGTCATGAAATGACCCTTTTAGACGGGGGCGACGGCGGATGCGGAACAATGCTATGCAGAGGCCATGACGCGACGTTCCTTCCGCTCCCGTAATCCCCGGGGCTCTGGCAATCCACAGGGTCCTGGCGCCACGCCGCCCCGTCCCCCACGCTTCCGCCGCTATCGGCAGTCGCTGGCGATCATCGCCGGTGTAGGGCTGGTGGGGATTGCCGGGGCAGGAGTTCTGGGCTGGACGACCTATGCCAAGCTGGTAGCGGATCTGCCCAGCGTGGACAGCCTGCGCGCCTATCAGCCGCCGACCGTCAGTCGCATCTATGCTTCCGATGACCGGCTGATGGCGGAACTGGCGAACGAGCGCCGGATCTTCGTGCCGATCAACGCCATCCCCGAGCGTGTGAAGAATGCCTTCATCGCGACCGAAGACCATAATTTCTACACCCATGGCGGCGTGGATTTCATGGCGATCGGCCGTGCGGGCCTGACGGACATCTTCGCGCGTCATGGTCGCCGTCCGCTGGGGGCTTCGACCATTACCCAGCAGGTTGCGAAGGTCATGCTGCTCAACAGCAATGTCCTGAGCTTCGACCGCAAGATCAAGGAAGCCCTGCTCGCCATGAAAATGGAGCAGGTGCTGTCCAAGGACAAGATTCTCGAAATCTACCTGAACGGCATCTATCTTGGGAACGGCGCCTATGGTGTCGCTGCCGCCGCCCAGAGCTATTTCAACAAGCCGCTTGATCAGCTTGATGATGCCGAGGCGGCCTCACTGGCTGCTCTTCCCAAATCTCCGACGAATTATAATCCCTTCCTGCACCCGCAGGCCGCGATGGCGCGCCGCAACCTCGTGCTGGATCTGATGGTCGAAGCCGGCGTGCTGACCCGTCAGCAGGCTGATCAGGAAAAGCAGGAGCCTCTGGTCCCGCAGCAGAAGCAGCGTTTCGGCCCTTTGCCGGATTCTGAATGGTTCGGCGAGGAAGTCCGCCGTCAGCTCATTGCCCAGTATGGGCAGGAGCGCGCGGCGCAGGGCGGTTTGGAAGTCCATACCAGCCTCGACCAGAGCCTTCAGGTCACCGAGACGCGTCTTCTGCATGAAGGCCTGATGAATTACGACCGCGTTCATGGCGGCTGGCGGGGGCCTCTGCGCAACCTGCCGGACATTCAGGATGACGGCTGGGAAAGCGTTCTCGATCACGTCACGCCTCCGGGCGGTATGCTGCGGGAATGGCGGCTGGCGGTCGTGCTGCCTGGCGGCACGCATGTGGGCTGGATCGAGGAAGGAACGGCCCGCAAGGGCGCACTTCTTGCGACGGATATTGCCTGGGCGCGCCGGATGCATCCGCTTCGGGCCGGTGACGTCATCATGATCGAACCGCAGGAAGGCGGCTCCGCAGCGCTGCGCCAGATCCCGCAGGTCGAAGGTGCCGCTGTCACGCTGGACGTCCACACGGGTCGCGTTCTGGCGATGGTTGGCGGCTGGTCGTTCCATGAAAGTCAGTTCAACCGTGTGACACAGGCTCTGCGTCAACCTGGATCGTCCTTCAAGCCGTTCGTCTATCTGGCTGCCATGGAAAAGGGGATTTCCCCCTCCGAGCGCTTCGACGATTCGCCTGTTTCTTATGGCGACTGGCATCCTCAGAACTACGAACACGACAACTGGGGCCCCACGACGCTGCATGATGCGCTGCGCGAAAGCCGCAACCTCGTGACGATCCGCGTGGCCGCCCATCTCGGCATGAAGGCTGTGGCCGATACGGCTATCCGGGCCGGTCTGGTGGAGCAGATGCCCCATGTGCTGCCTGCCGCTCTTGGTGCTGTCGAAACGACTGTCATGCGTGAGGCTGCGGCCTACGCTACGATCGCCAATGGCGGCCATATCGTCACCCCGACCCTCGTGGACGACATCCAGGACCGTGCTGGCACTGTTCTGTGGCAGGCGGGTGGCCTGAAGCTTGGCACTGCCATGCAGGCTCCTCCTACCGAACTGCCTGCTCCCGCGGATGGCACGACGCCGCCAGTCCCGGTGACAGCCCCCACACCCCCTTCCGCAACGCCTGCGGCTCCACCGCCGGGCAGCGTGGCCGTTCCGGCCCTGACGGATGTGCGGCCGGTTCTTGCCAGTGAGCAGAGCACGTTCCAGATCGTGCAGATGATGCAGGACGTGATCGCCCGCGGGACCGGCCGCATGGCAGGCGTGGGCATTGACCGTCCTATCGCAGGAAAGACGGGCACCAGTCAGGATTTCCATGACGCCTGGTTCGCCGGCTTCTCGCCCGATATCGTCACGGTTGTCTGGGTCGGTTTCGACACGCCTCAGACGCTGGGTCGCAATTCGGATGGCGGCCGCGTGGCTGGCCCGATCTGGAACCGGATCATGAAGGTTGCCCTCGCCAGCCGTCCGAAGCTGGATTTCCGGGTGCCTGACGGCATCACGCTGGCCAGCTACGATACGGGACGCATCTCCGCGGTGGATGGCTTCAAGACCGATCAGGTTCCGGGCGCTTCCGTGGAGCTGCATGGCTTCGGTGCAGGCACGGAAGCCCTGACCGCCGCCGATACGGGTGCCGACAGCGTGATTTCGGATTCCGAAAGCGATATGGCCCAGACACCCGGTCAGGGTGGGGGAATGGCCGGAGCCGCCCCCGGAAGCGGCACGGCTTCCGCTCCGGGACAGGCCCAGAAACCTGCTCCGTCTGATGGTGACATTGGCGTGGGTGGCCTATACTAAGACGCACCAGAACAGACCGAATGGGGCGGTGACAGGCCGCCCTTTCAGTGGAGGACATTATGTCGGCCGAAACCGAGGCCCTTTCAGAGCAGATCAAGCAGTCGGTGGCACTGCTGAGGAGGCATCTTTGACTGGGATGTCGCAACAACACGCCTCGCGGAACTGAATCACCGCGTTGAAGACCCCGACCTGTGGAATGACGCGGACGCTGCCCAGAAGCTGATGCGCGAGCGGACAACGCTGGCGAACCAGATCGAAGGTGTCCAGCGGATCGAATCCGAGGTCGAAGGCACGCTCGAACTGGTTGAACTGGCGGAAATGGAAGGGGACGAAAGTCTCGTCCAGGACGCCGTCCAGACCCTGCGCGCCATTGCCGAGGACGTTCGCAAGCGCGAAATCGAAAGCCTGCTCTCGGGCGAAGCGGACAGCAATGACTGCTACGTCGAAGTGAATGCGGGCGCCGGTGGCACGGAAGCCCAGGACTGGGCCGAGATGCTCCTGCGCATGTACACGCGCTGGGCCGAGCAGCATGGCTACAAGGTCACCTTCATCGAAGGCAGCGAAGGCGAGCAGGCCGGCATCAAGTCCGCCACCATTCAGGTGAGTGGTGCGAACGCCTATGGCTGGCTCAAGACTGAAGCCGGCGTGCACCGTCTGGTCCGGATCTCACCGTTCGATGCGGCGGCCCGTCGCCAGACGTCGTTCGCGTCTGTGTGGGTCTATCCGGTCGTGGATGATTCGATCGAGATCGACATCAACGATTCGGATCTGCGTGTCGATACGTTCCGGGCGTCCGGTGCGGGTGGACAGCACGTCAACAAGACGGATTCGGCGATCCGGATTACTCATATCCCCACCGGAATCGTGGTGGCCTGTCAGACGGACCGTTCGCAGCATCGTAACCGTGCCAAGGCCATGGAAATGCTGCGGGCCCGCATGTACGAGGCGGAGCTTCAGAAGCGTGAGGCCGCGGCAGCCCAGACAGAGGCCTCAAAGACCGATATCGGCTGGGGACACCAGATCCGTTCCTACGTCCTGGCGCCTTACCAGCTGGTCAAGGACCTGAGGACGGGAGTGGAGAAGGGGAACCCGGGCGCCGTGCTCGATGGGGCCCTGGACGACTTCATGTCGGCCTCTCTGGCCCAGAGTGTGGGAGCGACCCGCTCCGAGGCCAGTGCTTCGGCCCAGTGAGGTAGAGGAAAGAGGGGCTGTAATCAGATTTCTTTGGGGCGTCGGAGCAGGGATCCTGTTCTGGCGCCCTTTTTTCTGAAATCTGTCACACTACCGCAGAGTGAAATTGCGCTACCGTAATTGCCTGCGATATTTTTGGTTGCACGGAGGCATCCAGAACCAAAGAATATGTCGTCATTATGAAAAAATCGTTTCGATAAAGGCAATAACCCGCTTGACAGCATGCGGGTTAGACTGCCCAATCAGCATATCGGGTATGTTCTCAAAGCATGTGACGCATTTTATGGGTCTGCGGTGAGGGAACCCGATGGAAACACAGAAATCGGGGGCACCGCACCCGGCAGATGTGGATCAACGCCGGTGTCAGTGAGGGGTAAGAAGGTTTCGACATGAAGAGCTACGCCGCACAGCAGCGCAAGCCGACAGACTACATTGTCGCGATCGTCGTGGCCGTGCTGGCTATGGGCGCCGTGATCTATGCGCTCATGAGCGGTGCCGTGAGCAAGCTGGTCCAGGAAAAGCCGCCTATCAAGACGGAAGTCATCAAGGAACAGCCCAAGCCGCCACCGCCGCCGCCGCCACCACCGCCGCCGCAGATGGAACAGCCGCCACCGCCGTACATTCCGCCGCCGAAGATCAGCGTTCCGCCGCCGCCGAAGGCGGTCCAGCGGGTTACGCATGTCAAGCCGCCGCATCCGGTGCCGCCCAGCCCGACTCCGTCGCCAGAGCCTGTTCCGGCTCCGCCGCAGGGGCCGCCCGCTGACGCAGTTCCCGACCATTCGGCAGGTGCGCGACCGATCAACGGCGCACAGGCCGTCTATCCAGACGAAGCCATGGAAGAAAATCGCGAGGGTCATGTGACCGCATCGTGTGACATTCTTCCGACAGGCAAGACGGCGAACTGCACCATTGTGAGCTCAAGCGGTGGCCATGAGTTCGTGGAAAGTGCGCTCGACTTCCTTCGTCGGGCCCGTTACCAGCCCGCCGTCGTGAACGGCGCTCCGGTAACAGAGCATCATCACGTGCTGCACATCGACTTTACGATGGGCGACGACTGATCTTTCGATTGCCGTCAAACAGAATTGCCCTGTCAGGTTCTCCAAGCCTGGCAGGGCTCAGAAAAGGGCCGGTCTCCATATGGCCGACAACCCAGAAAGCTCCGAAAACGGGCATCTCTAACGAGGATATGGAGTTCATGACCAGACTGTTCCGCCTTCCTGCCCTTGCCGTTCCGACGAAGGCGCGTGCCGTCCGGGCCAGCGCACTGGCTCTGACGCTGGCCCTGGCTTCCGGTGCCGTTGCACCGGCTGTCGCTTTCGCCCAGCCGGCTCCGGCCGACCAGAGCGCTCCCGCAGCGGCTCCGGTGGATCCCTCTTCCAACCCGGCCAGCCCGACGACGTCCGCTGATCCGGCTGGCGCCCCTGCTGCTGCCGCACCGAACGATGCAGGCGCTCCGGCAGGAGCCGCTCCTTCCGACAGCACAGCTCCGGCAACGGCTCCGGCCGACGAATCTCCTGCCGCGGCCGCAACGCCGGGCGAGAGTGCAACTGCAACGCCGGAAGCTCCTGCTCCGCAGGGTAACCCGTACGGCCTTGGCGCCCTGTGGGCGAATGGTGACGCGATTGCCCGTGGCGTCCTGATCATCATGGTCATCATGTCCGCTGGTACCTGGATCATCATGGTCATGAAGTTCCTGGAGCAAGGCCGTCTGTTCGCGGCATCCAAGGAAGCTGCCCGTGAGTTCTGGACCAAGCCGTCCGTTCACGACGGTGCCGCTGCCCTGAAGCCGTCTTCCCCGTTCCGTTACATCGCCGAGACGGGCATTGTGGCCGCAGAGCACCACGAAGGCTCAATGCGTGACTCGATCGATCTGCCGTCCTGGACCGAAATGTCCATCTCGCGCTCGGTCGACACCATCAACACCCGCATGCAGGGCGGCCTCGCCTTCCTTGGTACGGTGGGTTCCACGTCTCCGTTCGTTGGTCTGTTCGGTACGGTCTGGGGTATCTATCACGCCCTGACGGCCATCGGCATCTCCGGCCAGGCGTCCATCGATAAGGTTGCTGGTCCGGTTGGTGAGTCCCTCATCATGACGGCCATCGGTCTTGCGACCGCTGTTCCGGCCGTGCTGGGTTACAACCTGCTCGTCCGTCGCAACAAGGGAGCCATGGATCGTGTCCGCAACTTCGCTGCTGACATCCAGTCCGTCCTGATCGGCGGCTTCCGTCACGGTGTTGCTCCGAGCGAGGGCGGCATGGCCGTCCCAACCACCATCACCACCAGCGAGCGGGTCTGATACCATGGGAATGAACGTCGGAGGAGGCGGCGGTGACGACGAGGTGGTGTCGGCAATCAACACCACCCCCCTCGTCGACGTCATGCTGGTGCTGCTGATCATCTTTCTGATCACCATCCCCGTCGCCACGCATACGGTGAAGGTCAAGCTGCCGGTTGATGCCAATCAGCCGACACAGACCAAACCGGGCAATGTTGTCCTGGCCGTGAATGCGAACGGCCAGGTGTTCTGGGACACGACACTCGTCCCGAACCACACCGAACTTCTGAACCGCCTCGTCGAGGCGGCAAAGAAAAAGCCGCAGCCGCAGATCCAGATCCGCGGTGACCAGGCTGCCAAGTATCTGGCAGTCGGCCAGGTGGTTGCAACCTGCCAGGAAGCAGGGATCGCCCACGTGGACTTCATTACCGAGCAGCCTCACTCGAACTGAGGTCGTGTCGGGCCGTTTTGAACGAAACGGCCCGTTCCTGCTTTCACGTCACCCTTTTGGAGAACCGCCGTCATGGGCATGAGCGTCGGATCTGACAGCACGCACGAAGACGAAGGCATTGTCGATATCAACACCACGCCGTTGATCGACGTGATGCTGGTGCTGCTGATCATGCTGATCATCACCATCCCGCTTCAGACACACTCGGTGGCGATCGATCTGCCCCAGGGCAATCCTCCACCATCGACCGAACAACCCAAGCTCGTGACCGTAAGCATCGGCTACGACAACAGCATTTCCTGGAATAACGAGCCGATCACGTCCGAGGCCGCTCTTCAGGCCCATTTCGAAGCTGCCGCAGCAATGCCGGACCAGCCTGAAATGCATATCCATCCCGATCGTCTTGCCGACTATAAGACGGTGGCCCATGTTATGGCAGATGCACAGCGTCTCGGCATGACCAAGCTGGGGATTGTCGGTCTGGATCAGTTCATGGAAGGACAGTAATTCGTGTCTTTGTCCCTTTACCGCCGTCTGAGCGCCCGTAATCTCCTGCTGGCCGGTGTTTTCGGCATTGCCGCTCTTGCCGGCTCTGCGCATGCTGACGATGTCCTCGGCCAGGCCGTCGGCAAGGATCTGCAGCAGGCCCAGAGCGCCCTGGCGTCCAAGAACTATGCCAAGGCAATGGAAGCCGTCGACGCCGCGGATGCGGTCAAGGGCAAGACTGATTACGAAGCCTACACCACGGCCCAGATGCGTGCGGCCATCGCCGCGCAGTCCGGCGATACGGACGCTGCCATCAAGGCCTATGATGTCCTGATCAACAGTTCCCGTACGCCGAAGGTAGCCAAGGGCCAGATGCTGATGGCGCAGGCTACGATGGCCTACAGCGCCAAGCAGTACGCACGCGCGATTCCGGCTACCGAGCGTTATCTGAAGGAATACGGCGCCGACCCGCGCATGCAGACGATGCTGATCCAGTGCTACTATCTGCAGCAGGACTGGAAAGGCACGGCTAAGGCTGCGCAGGAGCAGGTGGACGCGACGATCAAGGCTGGAAAGATTCCGCCTGAGAACCAGCTCCAGATGCTGGCGACGGCCTATACGAACCTGAAGGACGCGGATGCGAAGACGCATGCCTATGTCCTGCTGGCCAAGTATTATTCCAAGCCTGACTACTGGTCGATGCTGATCCACGATCTGGTGGCCAACCCGAATCTTTCGCCCCCGCTCGTCTTCTATGTCGAGCGTCTCCGTCTGACGACTGGTGTGCTGAAGGATCCGTCGGATTATCAGGACATGGCTGAGCGTGCCGTGCAGATGGGGCTGCCGCAGTTGGCACTCAATCTGCTGAACCAGGGTTATGCCAATCATTCGCTCGGAAATGGTCCGACTGCAGCGGCAGATGCAAAGTTCCATGCCTTTGTGGCCCAGCAGGCTGCAACGAACCGGAGCCAGCTTGCCTCTGCCGTCACGCAGGCAGCTTCTGCTCCGAACGCAGGTCCGGCTCTGACCGCTGGTTACAATCAGGTGCTGAACGGACAGGTCGATGCCGGTCTGGCTCTGATGAAGACGGGTCTGGGCAAGAACCCGCGTTATCCGGATCTCGCGCAGGTCGAATACGGGATGGCACAGATGGATGGTGGTCAGAAGGCTGAAGCCATCAAGACGTTTGCGTCCGTTTCCGGAAATGGGCCGGCTCGCGATGTTGCCGAACTCTGGTCACTTCTTCTGTCGCGTCCGGCGAAGTAAGGCATCTGTTTCAGACATTCAAAAAAAGCCGGGGTTTTCCCGGCTTTTTTTTGCTCAGAACGGCAGGATTGAGTCCATAACCTGCTGGCCATAGCGGGGTGTCTGAAGCTGCGTGAGGGTGCCGCGGCCGCCGTAGGAAATCCGTGCTTCCGCCATCCGGTCATGCGTTACGGTATTGTCCGCAGTGATATCCTGTGGCCGGACGATGCCGCTGACTCCCAGTTCTCGCAACTCGCTGTTCACCCGGACTTCCTGCTTTCCCATCACGACGAAATTGCCGTTGGGCAGGACCTGGGTGATCGTTCCTGCCAGACGCAGGGTCACAGTCTCATTGCGGGTGATCTTGCCGGTTGCGCCGGAATCGCTGCTGCTGGCAGTGCTCAGACTGTCCGCTCCAGTGATGGCGCTGATGATCTTGCCCTTGATCCCGAACAGATTGGGAATGCCGAATTTCTCGTCTGCGGTGCGGTCGGCAGTTGTTCCGTTGTTGAAGGCGGCGTTGTCGGTGATATCCACGATGATCGTGACCAGATCACCAACCTGCGACGCCCGCTGATCCTTGAAGAACGCCTTGCTGCCCGAGCGCCAGAGGCTCGCTGCCTCGTCGGGGGGCGCCTGAAGCGGCGGCATCGGCATGGTGACGGGCCGGTAGGAATTGGCCAGCGTGGGATCGGTAATGGATGTCATGCGGGGAGGCCGCCCGATCTCCGACATCTGCGCGAGGGAATTACAGGCTGACAGGACCGGCAAAAGCCCGAGCAGCCCCAGAGTGCGAACAGAATGTCGAAAAGCGTGCCGCATGGGAAAGTTGAGATCCGTCAGTTCCGTATGATCCCAAGCAAACACGACAACGGTAAAAAACCTGTTAAGACGCCGTCATTCCAGCGCATTGAAAAGACTCGGTCTTCGCCTGCATCTAGGCGGAAAGACTGTTTGCGCGTGATGGCTCCCGCTTGGCCCTTGCCCTGTCGGGGGATGTGGCCGAAAACAGCAGGGCGTGGGCCGACATTCCTAATGGCCCGGGCCCATCCTGTCTGGAGAATGCCCCATGCCGATTGTTTCAGCTTCTTTCCCTGCGGACAGCTCTTCCGCATTCCGGTCCTGAAATGGGACTGCGGATTCTGCTGACCGGCGGGCAGGGATTCGTCGGGCAGCACCTCAAGGCGCGTCTGAAAGATCGCATTCCCGGTCATGTCCTGCTCGAAGATCCGATGGACATCCGGGACCGCGCCGCCGTCGAGCGGTTTGTGAAAGACGAAAAGCCCGACGCCTGTCTCCATCTGGCCGCCGTGTCTTCGGTTGCCCGTGCGAAAGCGGAAAATGCTGAGGCTTGGACTGTCAATCTCGATGGAACGCTCATCCTGGCCGAAACCTTCGAGACCCACGCTCCCCAGGCCAGTTTTGTGTTTGTCTCGACCGCCGAGATTTACGGCGCCAGCTTTTCCTCGGGGCAGCCGCTCGACGAGTCCGCCGTCATCGCGCCGGTTAATGCTTATGCGTCCAGCAAGGCCGCGGCGGATCTGGCGATCGGCAATCTGAGCCAGGAAGGGCTGCATGGCCTGCGTCTGCGTTCCTTCACCCAGGCTGGGACTGCACAGGATGAAGAAGCCATTCTGCCGTTTCTCGCGGCACAGGTCGCCCGGATCGAGGCAGGACAGCAGGCCCCGGCCATTACCGTCGGTCATCCGGATGCCGGTTTTGACATAACCGACGTTCGCGATGCCTGTGACGCCTATATCGATGCGCTCGCTCTTCCCCAGCCTCTGCCGAACGGAACGGCTCTGAACATCTGTTCCGGCGTGACCCGGAGCGTGCGGTCCATGGCGCGTGATCTGCTGGAAGTCGCCGGGATTTCCGCATCCCTTGAGGTCGATGCCACGATCCCCTGTCCGTCCGGCCTGTCGTCCATGCAGGGCAATCCCGCCGCTGCCCGTCAGGCACTGGGCTGGGCGCCGCGTATTCCCTGGCATGAGACGCTGGTCACGGTTCTCAATGACTGGCGTTACCGGATCAGGCCATAAGGCCCTGCTCTCGAGATCGGCAGATGCTGGACAGCGCCTGAGCGCGTTGTCATTCTTTCCGCAGAACCGGCAACCGGAGTGCGTATAGTGACAGACCCCCATGATACCGAAATTACGGTGCTCGCCCGTGCAAATGGCCTGACCATTCCTGCCGAATTTCACGTCGGCGTGCGGAGTAACCTTGAGCTTTTGCGCAGCTACGGCGCGCTGATCGAAGGGCTGGAACTGCCAGATCGCCTCGAACCTGCCTTCCGGTATGAACCATGAGCGGCCTTCAGCAGCGTACCCTCGCGCTTGCGGCCAGTGTACGCAAAGGCGAGATTTCCGCCCGCGACCTGACCGTAAAGACCCTGGCCGATATCGAGGCACGGGACAAAGACTATAACTGTGTCACGCGCCTGCTGATGCATCGTGCGCTGGAAGCTGCCGAGCGCGTGGACCGGCTGGTGCTGCAAGGTCAGGATCCGGGGCCGCTTGCCGGGGTGCCTTTTGGCATCAAGGACCTGTTTGATGTCCGGGGGGAAATCACGACGGCCGGGTCAAAGGTTCTCGCCAATGACCCGCCCGCCATGCAGGATGCGACACTGGTTGCTCACATGATCGCGGCGGGTGCCATTCCCGTCGCCCTGACGAACATGGACGAGTTTGCCTACGGGTTCGCCACGATCAACGCCCATTATGGCAACACCCGCAATCCGCATGCGCCTGAGCGTCTGGCCGGTGGTTCGTCGGGCGGTTCAGCGGCGGGTGTGGCGGCGCGGATGTTCTCTATCGGTCTCGGGTCCGACACGAACGGCTCCATTCGTGTTCCGGCCTCACTCTGTGGGATCTGGGGGTTGCGGGCGACGCAGGGGCGGTTGTCGGTCGAAGGCAGCTCCCCGTTCGTTCCGAGCCTCGATACGGTCGGCCCGTTCGCCGACAGTGCGGGCGGACTGAAAGCCTGTTTTGAAGCTCTTTGCGTCAGATCGCTGGCGGATGTGGATGTGGGCAGGCTGCGCATTGCCCGTCTGGGTGGATGGTTCGGCGAGAACATGTCTGCGCCGATGCAGACCGCGATCGATACGCTCTCCATGGCACTGGGAGCCACGGATGTTGCCGAACTCCCGGAAGTGGCGCGTGCGCGGGCTGCGGCGTTTGTCATCAGCGCCTCCGAAGGGGCAGGGCAGCATCTCAAACGCCTGCGTACCCAGGCTGCGGATTATGATCCTGCTGTCCGGGATCGGCTTCTGGCCGGTGCTCTTCTGCCGTCCACGCTGATCTTTCAGGCCCATCGCTTGCGGCACTGGTTCCGGGATCGGATGCACGAGGCTTTTGCGAAGACGGACATCCTGCTCGCTCCGGCTCTTGTCGGCGAGGCTCCGCGTTTCGATCAGCCGGAAATCGAAATCGGCGGCAAGATGGTCTCGGCCCGCGCCAATCTGGGGCTTTACACGCAGCCCCTGACGCTGGCGGGCTTCCCGGTTCTGACGGTGCCGATGAAGGTTCCGGGGCTGCCGCTCGGCGCGCAGTTGATTGCGCGTCCGGGCCGTGAGGATCAGCTCTTTGCCCTGGCGGAAAAGCTGGAAACGGACGGACTGGCGGAAGCCCGTCTGATCTGATTAACGTCCCAGTGCCTCGGCCATCTTTGCATGGTCGAGGCGCTTCTCCCATGCGGCGATCAGAACCGGGGCAACGCAGTTTCCCGCGAAATTGCCCACGGCCCGCGCGATCCCCGCAAACCAGTCCACGGCCAGAAGCATCACCAGACTTGCGGGCGGGATGGACGGCACGCTTGCCAGCGTTGCCGCCAGAATGACGATCGCAAAACCCGGAATCCCGTGCGCTCCCTTGGACGTGACCAGCGCCGTCACCAGCAGGGTTGCGATCTGCCAGATTGTCAGATGCGTTCCGGTGGCGTTGGCCAGAAAGATGACTGCCATCCCCAGATAGATCGACAGTGCGTCCAGATTGAGCGAATACCCGGCCGGCACCACGATCCCCACGACCTGACGTTCCACCCCGAGTTTTTCGAGTTTGGTCATCAGGCTGGGCAGAACTGCGTCCGATGCCGTGGTCGTGGCGACGATCAGCAGTTCTTCGCGAAAATAACGCGCAAACCGCAGTGGACTGACACCTGCAAGCCGCAGGCCCCCGCCCAGCGCACCAATGATAAAGAGACCTACCAGCAGGAAATACAGCGCTGTGAACCCGGCCAGATGCCCGATCGTCTCCAGCCCGTAGCGCGCCGTTGTCGTCACCATCGCGCCGAACACACCCAGAGGGGCCACGCGGATGATGACGCCCATCATGCGCGAAAACAGTTCGGAGACGCTTTCGATCAGCCGGACCAGAGGCGCGCCGCGCTCCCCCATGCCGCTCAGGCAGCACCCGGCAAAAATCGCGAAGACCAGAATCTGGAGGACGTTCCCCTGTGCGAAAGCTTCCGCAGGGGTGCGCGGCACGAGCGAGAGCAGAAATCCGCTGATGCCTCCGGCCCGCAGGTTCTGTGCATGGTCGCCATAGGACGCGATCATCCGCGCATCCTCGGCCGTTGGCACGAACCCGACGCCTCGACCGATCCCAAGTCCCATCGCCACCAGAACCGCTACGCCAAGTGCAAGCGTCGTCATGATCTCGAAATAGAGCAGGGCCTGTCCCCCCAGTCGCCCGACCGTTTTCAGTGATCCGGCCCCGAGGATCCCGAGTGTTACGATACAGAACAGCAGCGGCCCGACCGCCATGATGATGAGGCGCATGAACAGCGCCGTCATGCATCCCACATCATCCGCGAGGGCCGGGAAGAACAGTCCGGCCCCAAGCCCGAGCACCGTCGCCAGTACAACCTGCGCGAACAGGTTTCCGGCCAGAGCTCTCACCACGCGGCAACGGCCCCGTCACTGCGGGGATCGGTGGCACCCTCAAGCCGTCCGTTTTCATGGCGGATCAGCGCGCCGGCGTGGCCCATGATGATGGACTGTTCGGGAAGCGCTTCGACCGTATGCCCGGCCGCCTCAAGCTGCGACATGACATTCGGACTGAATCCCGGTTCCACCTTGAGCGACAGGCTCTCGTCTCCCCAGGTGCGCCCGAGCAGCCAGCGCGGACGGCAGAGCGCTTCCTGAAGCGGCACGCCATAACGGACGTGACGGCTGAAGATTGCGGCCTGTGTCTGGGGCTGCCCTTCGCCGCCCATGGTGCCATAGACCATTGTGCGCCCGTCCCGCAGCCGGGTCGCAGCGGGGTTGAGCGTATGAAACGGTTTGGCTCCGGGGCGCAGGATGTTCCAGCCGGAATGGGCCAGCCGGAAGGATGATCCGCGGTTTTGCCAGAACAGTCCGCTCTGCGGCAGCATTACGCCGGAGCCGAACTCGAAATAGAGGCTCTGGATCATGCTGACCGCGACGCCATTGCGGTCGATCGCACCCATCCAAGTCGTGTCGCCCCATTGCGTTTTCTCCGTCCAGGGCATGGCGTGGGTCATGGAAATGCGGGAGGCCATCGCTTCCAGCCGTGCCGGATCGGCCAGCAGCTCCCGGGCCAGTGCCTCGGAGTGTTCGCTGCCATCCGTATGGCGGTTGCGATAGAGAAACGCCTGCTTGGTCGCTTCGACCAGACCATGCACATGCGCAAAGCTCTCCGGCCCGTCCGCACGGCTCAGATGATCCGACAGGGCCAGGATCAGAAGCGAGGCCACGCCCTGTGTGGGCGGGGCAGTATTATAAAGGAAGCCGTCGCTGGTCTGCACATGCAGCGGTTCCTTGACCTCTGCTCGATGCGCCAGAAGATCCAGAGACCGGACCGGGCTGCCTGCCGCTGCAAGATCGGCGGCCAGACTGCGGGCCAGCGGCCCGTTATAGAAACTGCGCAACCCGTCCCGGTTCAGCATTCTCAGCGTTTGGGCCAGTTCGGGCGATTTGCGGATACTGCCTGCTGTCCATGGCTTGCCGTCGGGAAAGCAGATTCGTGCCAGCGTCGGGTCCGACATCAGCTCCGGCTGTTTCTGCGCCAGAAGTGCTCCCTCGCTTTCGGAGACCACACGCCCATGTTCGGCATAATGGATGGCATCGCGCAGCAGTCGGTCCAGTGACAGGGGATCACGGATCTCGCTGCTCAGTTCCAGTGCCGTCTCCCAGCCCGCGACCGTTCCGGCGACCGTGTTGGCCGCCAGACCGCCGCGCCAGGGAATGGTGGTGTGTCCGGCCTCGGCATAGAGCGCGTGTTCCGCTTCCATGGCCAGTGCACCGCAGGCGTCAATGGCCACGGTCCGTCCATCGGGGTAGCAGATCAGCCAGAACGCATCGCCGCCCAGCCCCGTCATGTGCGGATAAACCACAGCCAGCGTGGAGGCCGTAGCCACGACCGCCTCAATCGCCGTTCCACCCTCGCGCAGAACATCCAGCCCCGCCTGACTGGCGAGATGATGCGGAGACGTAACCATTCCACCTAAGGCATTGGGAGTCAGCATGACGGAAGGGTCCTTACAGGGGCAGAAGATCGGGTTGCAGGCGTGGAATATGGGCGCACAGCGTCCGGATGAGCAGCTCTTCCGGGCCCTGCGCGGTCTGATGACGGGTTGAGGCGATGAACTCCACCTGCGGCATTTCCGGCAGCAGTCCCGGCGCACAATGGGGCAGATGTTCCGCATTGCGCAGGAAAGCCGGCTGCGGCGTCACACCATATCCGGCCCGCACAGCCGCCAGAAGCGCGCCCAGACTGCCGCTGGTAAAGGCCAGATGCCAGGCGCGTCCGGCCTTGTTGAGCGTCTCGATCGCCAGGCGCCGGGTGACGCTGCCATCGGGGAATGTCACGAGCGGAATGGACTGCTCTGCCGGAAATTCCGTCCCTGTGGGTGCGTACCAGCGCATGTCCTCGGTCCACAGCTTCTGGCCACGTGTCTCCGTCGTGCGCCGCATGCCGCACCAGACATCCAGCTCCCCCTGATCCAGAAGCCGGGCCAGATATGCTGACAGACCGACCGTCATTGTGATCTGCAGTGATGGATGCGAGGCGCGGAATGTTCCCAGAATTTCGGGGAAGCGCGTCAGAAGCAGGTCTTCCGTCACACCCAGCCGGATCGTCCCGCGTGGGGCCTCCTGCCGGAAACGGGACAGGATACTGTCCTCGCACTGAAGAAGCTGCCGTGCCAGACCGATCAACGCCGTGCCATCTTCCGTCAGCCGGACGCTCTTGGTGCTCCGGGCCAGAAGGCGCGTGCCAAGCTGTTCCTCCAGCCGGCTGACATGCTGGCTGATCGTGGACTGACTGACTCCCTGGCTCTGCGCGGCGGAGGTGAAATGCAGCGTTTCCGCGACCGCGAGAAAGGATTGCAGATGGAACGGGTCGAGATGCATCTGATCTTTCATCCCGATATGTGGGACCATATTTATTGGCAGGTCAACTTGATCTGACTTCGTTATGAGAGCACAGTTCCACCCGCCTTGACACTTCATCCCGGACAGGAGCCCCCATGACAGCCCACGGAGCCCGCGCCGTCGAGCGGTGCCGTATTCTCGCGGATGTTCCATTCAGCGAGATCCCGGGCAGTCTGTTCCGTTTCTGGCTTGGCCCCGCCTATCAGCGTACCCTCACACAGGTCGCGCAGTGGATGGAAGAAGCCGGCCTGACCACCCGTCTGGACGCGGCCGGGAGCCTGATCGGACGTTATGAGGGCCTGACACCCGGGGCTCCGGCGCTGATGATCGGCTCCCATCTCGATACCGTCCGCAATGGGGGGGCCTTCGACGGGAATCTGGGCGTCATGCTGGGGATCGAGCTTGTTTCTGTCCTGAATGAAGAAGGAACGCGCCTGCCATTTGCCATTGAGGTCATGGGCTTCGGAGACGAGGAAGGCTCGCGTTTTGCGGCTCCCATGATCTGCTCCCGCGCCATGGCCGGGCTGATCGAGTCCATTCCCGAAAACATGACCGATGCGTCTGGGATAACCATGGCCGATGCCATGATCCGCTACGGCCTCGATCCCGCCCGTCTGACCGACGCTGCCCGCCGTCCCGACGAACTGGTTGCCTATATTGAACCCCATATCGAGCAGGGACCCGCCATCGAGAGCGCGGATGGCGAGATCGGCGTCGTCACGGCCATCGCCGCCCAGACCCGCCAGCGTGTCACCGTCACCGGCCAGTCCGACCATGCGGGCACGACACCCATGACCATGCGTCAGGATGCTCTTGCGGCGGCGGCTGAAATGATCCTGGCGGTCGAACGCAATGGTGCCTCAGGGGGTGCCACGCAGGTCGCTACGGTTGGTCAGATCGACGTTACGCCAAACACGTCAAACGTTATTCCCGGTGAAGTCCGCTTCTCGCTCGACATGCGGGCCGAAACCAACGAGGCGCGTGATGCCATGGCCGATGCCATCCGCACGGATCTGCGTGCCATTGCGGCCCGGCGCGGTCTGGGGATCACGTTCGACAGGCCCCAGCATTTGCCTGCTGCCGCCTGCGCTCCCGAACTGGTGGAGCGTCTGTCTCAGGCCGTCACGAGCGTCACCGGTCGTCCGGCCCAGCGCCTTCTAAGTGGCGCCGGCCACGACGCCATGGCCATGGTCGATCTGTGTCCGATGGGAATGCTCTTCATCCGCAGCCCCGGCGGCCTGAGCCATCATCCCGATGAAACCGTCCGCGTGGGAGATGTCGATCTCGCCCATCGCGCGCTGCTTGCCTTCGTCAAGGAGTTCCAGTCATGACCCATCCCGCAACTTTCGCCCAGCTCGATCCGCCGTCCCGCCTTCTGATGGGGGCCGGCCCGACCAACGTCCACCCGCGTATTCTCCGCGCCATGTCCTATGACGTGATCGGCCAGATGGACCCGGAAATGACCGCCTATATGGATGAGGTCATGGCCCTGTACCGCGAGGTTTTCCGCACGAAGAACCACTGGACGCTGCTGGTGAACGGCTCCGCCCGTTCGGCCATTGAGGCTGCGCTGGTGTCGTTGGTCTCGCCGGGCATGAAGGTCGTCATTCCGCGCTTTGGCCGCTTCGGTCTGCTGCTGACGGAAATCGTCCATCGCTGCGGCGGCGTCCCTTGTACAGTGGATGTGGACTGGGGACAGGTTGTCGATCCGGCCGCCATCGAAGCTGCCATCATCGAGCACAAGCCCGGTCTGGTCGCCTGCGTCCATGGTGATACCTCCACCACGACGGCCCAGCCGCTCGAAGAGATCGGCCGCATCTGCCGCAAACATGATGTACTGTTCTATGTGGACGCCACGGCTACGCTCGGCGGCATGACCTTCGAGACCGATGCCTGGAACATCGACGTCGCCACGGCTGGTCTTCAGAAGTGCCTGAACGGCCCCCCGGGCTCCGCGCCGATCACGCTGTCCGAGCGCGCCGTTGCTGCCATCCTCAAGCGCCGTCACGATGAAGCAGGAATCGCAACGGGTCAGGCCCAGGGCGATGGTCCGGTCATCCAGTCGAACTATTTCGACCTGGCGATGCTGATGAATTACTGGTCTCCGGCGCGGATGAACCATCATACCGAAGCCACGTCCATGCTCTACGCTGCTCGCGAAACGGCACGTCTGGTCGTGGAAGAGGGCGTGGAGGCGCGTGTTGCCCGTCATGTGCGGGCAGGGCGTGCCATGGTCACCGGGCTGCGCGCCATGGGCCTGAAGGTTTACGGCGACGATGCCACGCGCATGAGCAATGTCACGGGCGTCTGGGTTCCGGAAGGTGTGGACAATGCCCGCATCCGCCAGCTCATGCGTGATGATTTCGGGATCGAGATCGTCTCGTCCTTCGGTCCGCTGACCGGCAAGATCTGGCGTATCGGGGCAATGGGCATCAACGCCCGCAAGGACAAGGTTCTGCTCACGCTCGCCGCCCTCGATTCCGTGCTGGCGAGCGAAGGCGTGAAGCTGAACCGTGGCGCAGGCGTAGATGCCGCCCGCGCTGCCTGGGACGCTGCCTGATCGGTCTTCAGGCCGGAAGCCCTATTTCTTCGGATGGTTCTTCCGGCCCGATCCGCTCTTTTTCCCGCCACCGTCTTCCTTGTTGACGGTGGCCCAGGCCCGGCGCTCGGCTTCCTTTTCGGACACGCCCCGCTTTTCGTAGCTTTCCTCGATATGCTCCGCCTGACGCTTCTGCTTGTCCGTATAGGCTGACTTGTCTCCACGAGGCATGATCCTGCCCTCCTGTAAGAGATCCAGTCTCCTCTACGCCTGAACCCGGTCTGCGTTCCCGACATCCTGTCATACACAAACAGGTGTGCAGGGTTGATCCGAACTCCGCACGGCGCGAGCATCGCCGGACATATTTCCGGCTGGAGAGCACGCAGAATGTCGATCGTCTTCCATCATACGCCCGAACGCGCGAAGGTCTGGAGCGAGAAGTTCGCGAAGGCCCGTCCCGACATCCCGTTCCATATCTGGCCCGAAACCGGCCCGAAAGAGGATGTCCGTTATCTCGCGGCCTGGAAGACACCGGACGATCTCGCCACGCTTTTTCCCAATCTCGAAGTCCTGTTTTCGCTGGGCGCGGGGATCGACCAGCTCAATCTCGCCAATGTGCCACCGGGCGTGCAGATCATCCGCATGGTGGAGAGTAGTCTGGTGGAGGGCATGATCGAATATGTCCTGTGGGCCGTGCTCTCTTTCCATCGCGACATGTTCCGCTATGCCCGCCAGCAGCGCGAACATGTCTGGGATGGCTCGCATAACCGTCCGGCGAAACTCTATCGCATCGGCCTCATGGGTATGGGAGAACTTGGCAGTCCGGTTCTGGAGAAGCTCGTCTCCTTCGGCTATGAATGCCGGGGTTGGAGCCGAAGTCGCCGCGAGGTGCCGGGTGTAAAGTCCTTTGCCGGGGCAGGGGAGCTGGATGCCTTTCTGGCGGAGACCGACATTCTCGTCTGCCTCGTCCCGCTGACGGACGCCACGCGCGGCATCCTCAATCGCAGCCTGTTTGAAAAGCTGCCCAAAGGCGCCTGTCTCATCAACTGTGGCCGCGGTGGTCATCTGGTGCAGGACGATCTGATTCCCGCCCTCGACAGTGGCCAGCTCTCACAGGCCGTGCTTGACGTCGCCACACCCGAACCGCTGCCACCCGAACATCCGTTCTGGGACCATCCGCGCATTTTCCTGACCCCGCATATCGCCAGCGCTGCCCAGTCGGACACCGCAGCCGAGGCCGTTCTTGCCAATCTGCGCCGCTATGAAGCCGGCGAACCTATGACCGGCGTCATCGATACCGGACGCGGCTATTGAGACCCCGACGCGGTTTGTGCATTTTCCGGCTTGCCAAGCCCCGAGGGCTCGGTTAGAACGCGCCCACCTTGATGGGTGCGCCGGTGTAGCTCAGCTGGTAGAGCACGTCATTCGTAATGATGGGGTCGGGAGTTCGAATCTCTTCACCGGCACCATCAAGGTCTTCCGAAAATCCGGATCAGAGATACCTTTCTCCTGTCATGCAGGCAGAGGGATTATCTGATGCGCTGGTTTCCGGATCTTCACAATTTTTCAAAATATTGCCGATAAAACCGGCTTCCTCTGGGCAATCCGCCTGAGATGGGACTACGATGAGTCCCGATATCCCGATGCGGAGGGCTGCCCGAAGAGGGCGGACTGTCAAAAGACGGCTCCCTGCGTTAGGTTAGGAGCCCGATGTCTGACCGTTTTCATAAACGACTGTGGCGCAACGCCGTCAGCTTTTCCCGCAGTCAGGAGCCCCACGCATCCATCCACGCGGTGGAAGGTCTGCGTGAATGCCCGACCTGCGGTCTCTTCCAGCACGTTCCGCGCCTGAAACCCGGTCATCTCGCCGAATGCCTTCGCTGCGGCTGCCAGCTTGCCCGCCGCCGCCGGACATCCCTGATCGGTGCCCCCGCCGCTTTCTGTATTACGTCCGCCGCGCTCTACGTCACGCTCCTCATCAGTTCCCTCATGACCCTGAACGTCTACGGACGTGAAAACACGGTCTCACTGATGAGCGGCCCGATCGAACTCGGCCATCAGGGCTATGGCGCGATCGGCGTTCTCGTCGCCCTGGTGACGATTCTTATGCCCGGCGTCATCATTGGTCTGATGGCGGCTATCCTTTTTGGCGCCTCCCGTCCCCAGATGCCTGACTGGACCCCGCGTCTCCTCACCTGGTACGACCGCCTGCGCGGCTGGTCGATGGTGGAGGTGTATGTCCTCGGCGTTCTAGTGGCCTACACCAAGCTCGTGGACCTCGCTCTCGTCATCCTTCAGCCTGGCGTCTATCTGTTGGGTGGCCTGATGCTGAGCATGGCCGCCGTGGACTCGACTTTCGACGCCGAACGGATCTGGCGCAGCCGCGATATCCGTTCCCAGCTCGATGACCATCAGGGTCATCTGCTCGATGTCGCTCATCTGGACGCCCGCAATGGCGTCATCCCCCCCGTGGAGAACATGCTGTCCTGCCACGCCTGCAATCTGGTCCTGGCCTTCGACCATACCGTGCCGCAGGAACAGGACATGGGTGACTGTCCCCGTTGCGGGCAGATTCTGCGTCGTCGCAAGCCACAGAGCCTCGCCTCGGCTACATGTCTTCTCGTGGCTGGCGTCGTGTTCTATCTGCCGGCCAACCTGTTGCCGGTCATGACCTACACCAAGGTCGGCCACGGTGCGCCCAGCACCATCATCAGTGGCGTGATCGAGTTGTGGCAGGCGGGAATGATCCCGCTCTCCCTACTGGTGCTGTTCGCCAGTATTACCGTGCCCGTCCTCAAGATCGTCGCCCTGACGATCATGATCATCAGCACCCGCCTCGGAGGCCGCTGGCAGCTCAGGCATCTGGCGAAACTCTACCGTCTCGTCGTCATCATCGGCCGCTGGTCCATGATCGACGTCTTCATGATTTCCATCCTCGTCGCTGTCGTGCATTTCGGCTTTCTGGCCAATGTCACGGCCGATCCGGGGATGGTCTGCTTTGCACTGGTTGTGATCCTGACCATTTTCGCCGCAGAGCTTTTCGATCCCCGCGGCATGTGGGATGCAGCCGGCCTCAACGGCGCGGTCGCAGGCCCCGCAGCGAACACCAGGGAGCTGGAGACGTCGTCTCCGTCCGATCCTGTTCCGCACCTGCCTTCTTCTGACCCTACTGACATGGAGCCTGGACGCGCGTGAGCGATTCCCGAAACAACCGGGGGGAGCCAACGGTCTCGCCGAAGGAAGCCCCGGTGCGCCGCACCCGCTTCTCCCTCATTCTGCTGATTCCGGTGGTGGCCATCCTCATCGCCGGATGGCTGGCGTGGGAGCATTTTGCCACGCGTGGTCCCGTCATCACCATTACGTTTGAAACGGCGGATGGCCTGACTCCGGGCCAGACGCAGGTGAAGAACAAGGCCGTGACGCTGGGTACGGTTCAGGACATCACCCTGAGTGACGACATGAAACATGTCGACGTCACGGTGCAGATGAACGCCAACAGCGCGCATATCCTGACCGACCACACCCGGTTCTGGGTCGTGCGTCCGCGGATCAACGGCGCCAGCATCACCGGCCTCGATACACTGTTCTCCGGCGCCTATATCGCCCTGGATCCGGGAAGCGATGATGGCCACTACCAGAAATTCTTCAAGGGCCTCGAATCCCCGCCGGGCGTGCGGTCCGACCAGCCAGGCGAGACGTTCTGGCTCGTGTCCCCGTCGCTGGGCTCGCTCGGTCCGGGATCGCCGGTCTTTTTCCGCGACCTTCAGGTGGGTGAGGTGCTGGGTTACACGATGCCGCCGGGCGGGAAGGGGCCCATCGTCATCCAGGCTTTCGTCAAGGAGCCCTATGACCACTATCTGCGCACGGACAGCCGTTTCTGGAACGTCTCCGGCGTTCAGGTCGGTCTCGGTGCCGGTGGTCTGAAGGTCCAGCTCAAATCGCTTCAGGCCCTGTTCTCTGGCGGCATTGCCTTTGGTCTGCCGGAGCGTCGTCGCAACATCGATCTGCCCGATGCGCCGGCCAATTCCGTCTTCAAGCTCTATGCCAGTGAAGCTGACGCCGATAACGCGCGCTATCACAAGCGCCTGCGTGTCGTGACCTACATCAACTCCTCCGTCAAAGGCCTGACGAACGGCAGTCAGGTCACCATGTTCGGCCTGCAGATCGGCACTGTCACCGATGTCCGGCTCCTTCTCGAAGGTCCCACAAAGCTTCCCCGCGTTCGTGTGGATATGGAGCTTGAGCCGGAGCGTATGCTGTCCAACTGGGATGACCGGATCGAGAACAGCAAGGAGCCGCCCGTCGAGAAGTATCTCCAGGCCTTTGTGGCTGACGGAATGCGCGCCTCGGTTCAGAGCGCCAGCTTCCTGACCGGCGAATCCATGATCGCCCTGCAATTCGTCAAGAACGCCCCTGTCACGGCCCTGACCTATGAAGGCGACGTTGCCGTTCTCCCCAGCCAGGCTGGCGGAATGGACGGCATCATGGAGTCTGTCTCCACCATTACCGACAAGATCGCGGCAATGCCGCTGACCGAAATCGGTGGTCACGTGAACGATCTTCTGGCGCATGCGGATGGCCGTCTGAACAGCCCGGAAGTCACGCAGTCCCTCGCGGCGCTGCGCGATTCGCTACAGAACCTGAGCAGGCTGACGAAAACCGCCAACCAGAACCTGCCGGCGCTGATGAAGGGTCTGCAGGGCACGCTGGCGAACGCCCAGTCGGTTCTGGGGGCTTATGGCGGCGATACGGATTTCCACCGCAGCCTTCAGAACATGATCACCCAGCTGACCCAGATGTCCCGCTCCCTGCGGTTCCTCACGGATTATCTGGATCACCATCCTTCCGCTCTCATCACCGGCCGCAGGAACTGAGCCATGACACAGTCTTCGACGTCCCGCCTTCGTTTCCTGTCCCTGGTGGGGGCTCTGGGGCTGACGGGCCTCCTCTCGGCCTGCAGCAGCGATCCGACGCTCTATACGCTGGCCCCTCTGCCGGGTGTGTCCCTGGCGGGAGGTCCTGCCGTGGTCGAGGTCCGGACGCCTGTTGTGAGCGCGCGACTTGATCGCGACACGATCGTGAAGGCCAGTGAGGATTACCAGACCAAGCTGGCTTCGGGCAGCAGCTGGAGCGAGGCGCTGCCAGACATGCTGGGCCATACGCTGATGACCGATCTGGCGCAGCGCCTGCCGGGCACGACTGTCTTCGCGCAGGATGATGCGGTCACGACGACGCCTGCGGCCTATGTGGAACTGACCATCCGTAATTTCGAAGCCGATTCGGCCGGACACGCACTCGTGACGGGCATGTTGTCCGTTCATCCGGCCGGAAAGATGATCGGTCCCGTGATGACCACGCCTGTGGTGTGGCAGTCGCCAGAGCCCGTCGCGTCCAGCACGGCAAAGCTGACAGCAGCGCTCAGTCAGGGTGTTGCCAGCATCGCGGATCAGGCGGCCGCAAAATTGCGCGTTCTGCCGCCGCCCCTGAAGGACTGAGAAAATCAGCAGGTGCACCAACAAAAAAGGCTCCCGAAAGGGAGCCTTTTTTGTTGGAAAAAATAGAACCTGAAAAGACTTAGAGCTTCTCGACCTGTGTGAAGTCCAGATCGACCGGCGTGGAGCGGCCGAAGATGGAGACGCTGACCTTGAGGCGCTGACGCTCGTCGTCGACATCCTCGATCATGCCGGTGAAGGACGTGAACGGACCATCGGCCACGCGAACCTGCTCGCCGATCTCGAAGGACAGGCTGGAACGGGGGCGTTCAACGCCTTCCTGAGCCTGTTTCATGATCCGGTCGGCTTCGGCGGCCGTGATTGGGGTCGGACGGTTGCGGGTTCCGAGGAAGCCCGTCACCTTGGGCGTATCCTTGACGAGATGCCAGGCCTCGTCCGTCAGCTCCATCTTGACGAGAACATAGCCCGGGAAAAACTTGCGCTCTGCATTGACCTTACGGCCGCGGCGCATTTCCGTGATGTCTTCGGAAGGAACAAGAATCTGTTCGAAATGGTCGGAAAGGCCCTTCTGTGCAGCCTGTTCCTGGATGTGACTCGCGATCTTCTTCTCGAATCCGGAATAGACATGCACAACGTACCAACGCTTCGCCATGGTGCGAACCTAGCCTCCAACGCCAAAAAGTTCGCGGACGCCGAGGCCGATCACCTGGTCCACGATGAAGAAGAAGATGCAGGTCACGGTAACCATGACGAGCACGGCACCTGACGTGATCAGGGTGTTGCGACGGGTCGGCCACGTGACACGCTTCGCTTCGGCGCGCACGTCACGGACGTAGGCCACCAGATTGAAGCCGGATCCGCTCTTTTGAGGCGCCGTTTTCCGCGACTCGTCTTTCGGGGTACTGACCGACACCATCGTCCTCGAATCAAGTGAAAATCCCGCTCCCGGTGTCGGGAAGGACATCCGGCGAGAAGGAGTGGCAGGGGCGGAGGGTCTCGAACTCTCAACCTCCGGTTTTGGAGACCGGCGCTCTAGCCAATTGAGCTACACCCCTATCATCGGGCAGGACATTTTGAGATGTCATGCCAGCGACAGTGGCCGCAAAAGAGAATGTTCAGGAGTAAAAGTCAAGTGCCCTGAACATCTTTGTTGTGGAATTTCCATTTTGGATTTTCCCCTCTTGCGGGCGCGGGAAGAGTTGGAGTAAGGACACTCCCACCTGAGCGGGCGTAGCATAGTGGTAATGCAGTAGCCTTCCAAGCTTCTTAGGAGGGTTCGATTCCCTTCGCCCGCTCCAGATTCCCTCCAAAATCGATATCGTCGCCTTACTGCCCCTGACAGGGGACATGTGATGGTGTCGCTTCTCCGAACTTGAGAATCTGCAGGGCGACAGCGGCATCGCCGACATTTCCTGACTGATGGCCTTTCGGATCGGTGCCGTGAGCGACCGGAGCCACATCCTCACTGAGCAGGACGTCACCCGGATTCAGTTCCACGCTGGTCCCGTCCATCGCCTTGACGAAATAGATTCCCGACAGCGGCACAATCCACTGGACCTGATGGCTCTCGTTCCACCCGCCTTTCCAGTGCGGGGGCTGAACCCGTATCGTCACCGTTGCAGGTCCGTCATGGGGCGTGCTGAGCATGACCTTGTCTGCGTCTGGGGCTTCGGTCGGCGCGCTCGAATCCTCATGGAATGTCGACATCTTGCACTTGGTCAGATGCGTGACGCCCTGCGGATCGGTCCAGTTGTCCCAGTAGGAAATGGTCGGGAAAGACGGTTTGTCCTCGACAGGGGTCGCTCGGGCCGCCGTGGTCAGGGCCGGGACAGGAAGGGCGGGGACGGACAGGGCGCCCAGCAGGAAAAAGAGGCGCTTCTGGATGGTCATCGGGTTTCCGTGGCTGTTGGGAGGGAGTGTGTTGGACGGAAGTAAAGAACCCCCGAAAAATCACTGTGGAACCCCCGTCATGCCAGTCCAGCAGGGGAAAACGCAAACCTTCGTCCGGCTGGTGGGCGGATGAAGGGGGATTTGCGTATCGTCTCGGTTGCGCAGGAACAGGACAGCGTGCTAGAGGCGGCGCCAAGTGGAGGACCGGGTTTCAGACGAATCCTGCGCAGGAACGTGTATGCCCGGTCCGGACAGTTTTGATGCAAGGAGCCGGATAAGCCGGTTCCGGCCGCACTCTGCGGCGGATTTAGTGAGACGGAACACGCGTGTGACGGTGACACAGGTGCCGCAGGTTGGACATACAGGGGGCTTGGCCCAGCGCTATGCCCGTGCGCTTTATGACCTCGCTTCGGAGCAGGGAAATCTTTCCGACGTTCTGGGTGAAGTAAAGGCGCTGCGTGCCGCCATTGCCGAAAGCGACGATCTGCGGAAATTCCTGGCTGATGCCCGGATGGACATCCGTCAGGGCCGGACGGTTTCGAACGTCCTGATGTCGAAGCTCGGTTTCGGGGACGTCCTGCGCCGTTTTGTTGGTGTCATTGCCGATAATCGCCGCCTGCCTGATCTTGCATCCATTCTGGACGGTGTCCTGGCGCTTGATTCCGCCCTTCGTGGTGAAGTCGTTGCCGAGGTCCGCTCCGCACAGCCTCTGACCGATACGCAGCGCATCCAGCTTCAGGCCCGTCTGGCCGAAGCCGGCTACAGCCGCGTGTCCATGACCGAACGTACGGACGCCGCCCTGCTTGGCGGCATGACCGTACGGATCGGTTCCACACTGTTTGATACTTCGATCGCCGGGCGCCTGACCCGCCTGCAGAACGCCATGAAGGGAGCCGCGTGATGGATATCCGTCCCGCTGAGATTTCGGACATCCTCAAGCAGCAGATCGCGTCGTTCGACCAGGTCGAGACCGTTTCCGAGACGGGCACGGTCCTGTCCATCGGCGACGGCATCGCCCGCGTCTACGGCCTGACGAACGTCATGGCCGGTGAAATGGTCGAGTTCGAAGGCACGGGCCTCAAGGGTATGGCGCTGAACCTCGAAGCCGACAATGTCGGTGTGGTTCTGTTCGGCGACGGCGACGGCATCCGCGAGGGCGACACCGTCCTGCGTACGAAGTCCGTCGTTGAAGTTCCGGTCGGCAAGGGCCTGCTGGGGCGCGTGGTTGACGGTCTGGGCAACCCGATCGACGGTCGCGGCCCGCTGACGGACGTCGAATATCGCCGCGCTGAAGTGAAGGCTCCGGGCATTATGCCGCGCCAGTCGGTCAGCGAACCGATGCAGACGGGCATCAAGGCCATTGATGCTCTCGTCCCCATTGGGCGTGGCCAGCGTGAGTTGATAATCGGTGACCGTCAGACGGGCAAGACCGCCATCCTGATCGACACCATCGTCGCCCAGAAGCCGGTCAATGCCGAAGGCGACCCGAAGAAGTCCCTGTACTGCATCTATGTCGCCATCGGCCAGAAGCGCTCCACGGTTGCAAACCTGGTCCGCACGCTGACCGAGCATGGCGCCATGGAATACTCCATCGTTGTCGCCGCCACGGCGTCCGATGCGGCTCCGATGCAGTATCTTGCTCCGTACACGGCCTGCGCCATGGGTGAGTATTTCCGCGACAACGGCATGCACGCCCTCGTCTGCTACGACGATCTGTCCAAGCAGGCTGTGGCCTACCGTCAGATGTCGCTGCTGCTGCGTCGTCCGCCGGCACGTGAAGCCTTCCCGGGTGATGTGTTCTACCTGCACTCCCGTCTTCTGGAGCGTGCGGCCAAGATGTCCGACGCCAATGGCGGTGGCTCCCTGACGGCCCTGCCGGTCATCGAAACGCAGGCTGGCGATACGGCAGCTTACATCCCGACCAACGTGATCTCCATCACCGACGGTCAGATCTTCCTTGAGACGGACCTGTTCTACAAGGGTATCCGCCCGGCCGTGAATGTCGGTGGCTCGGTGTCCCGCGTGGGTTCCGCAGCCCAGATCAAGGCGATGAAGCAGGTTGCTGGCAAGATCAAGCTGGAGCTGGCCCAGTACCGTGAAATGGCTGCGTTCTCGCAGTTCGCTTCCGACCTGGATGCCGCAACCCGCAAGCAGCTGGATCGTGGTGCCCGTCTCGTCGAGCTGCTGAAGCAGCCTGAGACATCCCCGCTGCCCGTCGAAGAGCAGGTTGTTGTCCTGTACGCCGGTACGCGCGGTTACGTGGATCCGATCGCCGTGGACAAGGTTGTGGCCTACGAAGCCGCTCTTCTGTCCGAACTGCGCGGTGCGGGTTCTGATATCCTGACGGCCATCCGCAATGACCGCCAGATCAAGCCGGAGACGGAAGGCAAGCTCAAGGAGCTGCTCGAAGCATTCGGCAAGCGCTTTTCGGCCTGAGGATAGCCCATGGCTTCGCTGAAGGAACTGCGCGGACGGATCACGGGCGTCAAATCGACGCGCAAGATCACGAACGCGATGAAAATGGTCGCAGCCTCCAAGCTGCGACGCGCCCAGATGCAGGCCGAAGCGGCCCGTCCCTATGCCGACGCCATGCGTCGCATGATGGCGGAGCTGGCGACGGCGACCCGTGGTGAGGACGCAGCCAGTCTGCCGCGTCTTCTGGCGGGAACGGGCAAGGACCAGACCCATCTCGTGGTGGTGCTGACCTCTGACCGTGGCCTTGCCGGTGGCTTCAATGCCAATATCGTCCGCAGTGCCCGTCAGCTGGTCGATACGCTTGTCTCTGAAGGCAAGACGGTTCGCATCCTGCCGGTTGGCCGCAAGGGAGCAGACATCCTCGTGCGTCACTATCCGGAGATGATCACCGATCGTCTGGCTGGGAGCGATGGCAAGGATGTAGGTTTCGACAAGGCGGCCGATATTGGAAGCCGGATCGCCACCATGCTGGACGCGGGCGAAATCGACCGCTGCACGCTGGTCTATAACCGCTTCCTCAACGCCATGACGCAGATCCCGGTTCAGGCGCCTCTGGTTCCGCTTTCGGTTCCCGAGAACGACAATGCCGCACCGGATGCCGACACGGCGCAGTACGAATTCGAGCCCGATGAGGCAACACTCCTGACGCAGCTTCTGCCGCGCAACCTGCAGGTCCAGATTTTCTCGGCCATGCTGGAAAGCGCTGCCGGGGAGCAGGGCGCGCGGATGACCGCGATGGACAATGCCAGCCGCAATGCGAGCAAGGCCATCGACCGTCTGTCGCAGAAGTACAACCGCACGCGTCAGGCCAACATCACCAACGATCTGATCGAAATCATCTCCGGCGCAGAAGCCGTTTGAGATCACGCAGGAGACGAATCCGATGTCCGAAACTCTTACCCCTTCTGCCGGAGCTGCCAACAACGTGGTCGGCCGCGTCACCCAGGTGCGTGGACCGGTCGTGGACGTGCAGTTCGAAGGCGATCTTCCCTTCATCCTGAACGCCCTGCACGTCCAGAACGGCGATCACACGCTGGTTCTGGAAGTCGCCCAGGAAATCGGCGAGCGTCAGGTCCGCTGCATTGCCATGGACACGACCGACGGTCTGGTTCGCGGAACTGAAGTCCGTGACACAGGCAAGCAGATCATGGTGCCGGTTGGCCCGGCCACGCTCGGCCGTATCCTGAACGTCGTTGGCGAGCCCATCGACGAGCGTGGCCCGATCCACAGCGACCTGCGCTTCCCGATCCATCGTCCGGCCCCGTCTTTCGAAGAGCAGGCTGCTGCGTCCGAGATCCTCGTGACCGGCATCAAGGTTGTCGATCTTCTCTGCCCGTACCTCAAGGGTGGTAAGATCGGTCTGTTCGGTGGCGCCGGCGTCGGCAAGACGGTCATCATTCAGGAGCTCATCAACAACATTGCGAAGGCCCACGGTGGTGTGTCCGTTTTCGCAGGTGTCGGTGAGCGTACGCGTGAAGGTAACGACCTGTATTTCGAAATGCAGGACGCAGGCGTCATCAAGATCGCCGAAGACGGCTCGACCGAAGGTTCCAAGGTTGCGCTGGTCTACGGTCAGATGAACGAGCCGCCGGGAGCCCGTTCGCGCGTGGCTCTGACGGGTCTGTCGCTTGCAGAATACTTCCGTGACGAAGAAGGTCAGGACGTCCTGTTCTTCGTGGACAACATCTTCCGCTTCACGCAGGCCGGTTCCGAAGTCTCCGCACTTCTGGGTCGTATCCCGTCCGCAGTGGGTTACCAGCCGACGCTGGCCACCGAGATGGGTGCCCTGCAGGAGCGTATTACCTCCACGAAGAAGGGGTCCATCACGTCCGTTCAGGCCGTGTACGTCCCGGCTGACGATCTGACCGATCCGGCACCTGCCGCGACCTTCGCGCATCTTGATGCCACGACGGTTCTGAACCGTTCGATCGCTGAAATGGGCATCTATCCGGCTGTTGACCCGCTGGATTCCACGTCCCGTTCGCTCGATCCGAAGATCGTTGGTGAAGAGCACTATCAGGTTGCACGCCAGGTTCAGCAGACGCTCCAGACCTACAAGGGCCTGCAGGACATCATCGCGATTCTCGGCATGGACGAGCTGTCCGAGGACGACAAGAAGATCGTTGGCCGCGCCCGTCGCATCCAGCGCTTCCTCTCCCAGCCGTTCCATGTGGCTGAAGTCTTCACGGGTGCTCCCGGCAAGCTGGTCTCGCTCGAAGACACGATCCGTTCCTTCAAGGCTGTCGTGGCCGGCGAGTACGATCACCTGCCGGAAGGCGCCTTCTACATGGTCGGTGACATCGACGAGGCCATAGCGAAGGCCGAGAAGATGAAGCAGGAGGCCTGATCCGATGCCGCTTCGCATCGAGATCGTCAGCCCGGAAAAGCGCCTTGTCAAACGTGAAGTCGACATGGCCGTGGTCCCGGGCATGGAGGGCGATATTGCAGCCATGCCGGACCGCGCACCGCTGATGCTTCAGCTGCGGGGTGGCGTGGTGGCCCTTTATCAGGGTGACAAGATCGTAGACCGTTACTTCGTGACGGGCGGTTTTGCCGATATGGGCGCTGATCACTGCACCATTCTGGCCGATTCTGCGCAACTCATGAGTGAGCTGTCCGTGGACGAGGCCAAGAGCCGTCTGCGTGACCTGGAAAGCCGTTGGGCCGAAATCGGTCCGAACGATGTGGACATGCACGACCAGATCAGTCGCGAACTGCAGTCGGTTCGCGCCGAGCTGGAAGCCGTTCAGGAACACGGGCAGGCCTGATCCGATTTTTCAGACCAAATTTGAAAAACCCGCTTCATCGCAAGGTGAAGCGGGTTTTTCTTTGCCATTTTTCCAAAACTCTTCATCCGCAGGCATGCGTGGTTGCCTGAAATGATGTCGCCTCTCACCATCAAGCGTATTATCGGGGCCTGCCCAGGAGCTTTGGTGAGGTGAGGACGCTTGTTGCCTCATACTCAGAAGCCTCATAGCTTCGCTCTAGTACCTATCCCGGAGCAGGGGAGGACTTCCCCAAGAACGCTCTGTAAGGCGATAGGCGCCATAACGCGGGCTTCTGGCTGCCCAACAGATGATGAATGAACGCCAAACCGGGAAATTCAAAGAAAAAGACAGAAAAAAGCGCCCAAAAGGCGCTTTTTTTGTCTTTTTATTATTTCTAAATCGGAATGGGTAATGGGGATAAGTGGATTTTGTGTGGGAAATGAGGGGGTTGGGAATGTGGACAAGTGTGAGTCTGATTCTGTTTGACAGTGTGTGTTGGTCCCCGTATAAGCCCGTTCACCGACGCGGCGGGGCCCACTTCTGAGGGGTTCTGGAGCGGCGGGGATGGTGGTCTTTGAAAATTGAATATGGAATTGGAAGGGATATGT